>SDZE01000312.1 GCA_004173095.1 Bradyrhizobiaceae bacterium | reverse complement strand
GCCGATGAGGTGCGCCGCGATTACGTCAACGAGGCCGAGTGCGTCGGCGCGGTACATGAGCCGCTGGGCACCGGCGTGCATCCGGCCAAACTTGCCTTCGGCTATCAGCGCATCGCGCGCGAACTCGGCGCCAAGGTGCATCCGGGCTCGCCGGTGCTGGAGATCACGATGCGTGGCGGCGTGCATCATCTGCGCACGCCCGGCGGCACCGTTCGCGCGCGCGCCGTCGGCATCGCGACGGGCGCCTATACGTCACTCGGCCTGACGCCGTTTCTGCGCGGCCGCTGCATGCCGATCATGTCGAACTCGATCGTGACGCGGCCGCTCACCGAAGCTGAACTCGAGGCCACCGGGTTCAAGACCACGCAGGTGATTACCGATACGCGTACGCTGCGGTTCTATTATCGCCGGCTGCCGGACAACCGCATCCAGATCGGCAGCCGCAGCGCCATCACTGGCGCCGACGCTGACAACCAACGCCATCTGCAGCTCCTGATCGACGGGCTGCATCGCAAATTCCCGGCTTTGAAGGGAATCGAGATCGACTATTCGTGGTGGGGTTGGGTCGATGTCAGTCACGACATGATGCCGCGCATCTTCCGGCCTGATCCGGCACAGACGCTGTTCTATGCACTCGGCTATGGCGGCAACGGCGTATCCTATTCGGCGCAGGCCGGCCGCCGCATGGCGCAGATGATCGCAGGCCAAAGCTTCAAGGGACAGGATCTGCCGATCTTCACCTCACCGCTGCCGACCCATCCGTTCTCGCCGTTCCGCCGCATCGGCCAGCGCATGCTCTATCGCTTCTATCAATCGCGCGACGAGGCGGCATAACACCTGAGACGGGTCGATATCCCGGTAACTCACCGGGCGCGAGATGCCTGCCATCGACGTCACGCCGGACGACAAGTCCGGTTGCGGCGCCGGATCCGCGTGAGACAGGAGACACAGATGAAGGCCGTGCCGCATCGGAGCGCTCCACGACGACGGTGTCTTGCGCGCTGCAATCCTATTTCCACGATGGACGAGCTCGTTAGGTCAAAACTCTTGGCTCTCCCGCCACGGGTGGTGAGAAACCCGCGCCTTGGCTGATCTTGCCGACCAAATTGAAGACAGCATTGATCGGCTGTACGAAGCCGGAGTCGGTGATCTTGACGCCATGATCAACTCGATCGTGCAATGGAAGTCATAAAGCGCCAAGAGTTAACGACGATCAACGTCTCCAAGAATTGGGAAAGCTTTTCCGTGCTGAATGATTGACGCGTTCATTCAGTATTCGTCAGCGCGCAACCTCATTAGTCATGCATCGGCGATCAGGCCGGTGCCGGCCGGGACAATAGGCGGGATCGCCGCCGCGCCGTGCAGACGCATCGCATGAGCGACCAGCCCGCGCATGACATTGGCGCGCGCGGTTTGGGCCATGAAATGACGCGCCGAGGTGAAGTAGACATATTCGAGCGCATTGCGGACGCCGGCAAGACCGGCCGCGGTCAGCGTGTTCGCCACTGCCTCCGGCAGCGGCTGATCGGCGGCCGTCATGGTCATGCCGATCATCACGACGAGCTCAGGGCTATGGGGGATGTCGTAGGCAAAATTGTTGGCGGCATCGAGCGCTGCGCGGTCGCCCGACGCCAGCAGCGCGATGCATTTCAGCACGCGCATATACAACAGGAACGCGGACTCCAGATCGGCCAACTCGATGCCGCGGTCGAACAGGATCACGGCTTCCTTAAAGCTGCCCCGCGCCTGTCGCAACTGTCCCATCAAGGGCAGCGCGGCGGCGAAGTCGGCCGTGCGTGCGAAGGCGCGCTCGGCGAGATCCTCGGCGAGGTCGAGATGACCGCGGTTGACGAAATACAGCAGCTTGGCCGCCGCCAGCATCAGCAGCGGATTGTTCTCGATGGCCGGCAGGCAATCCAGCGCGATGGCCTCAATCTCGCTCTCGATCGCGTCGCGTTCCTCGTGGCCGAGACCGGCGAAGGGACTGGCGAGCACCAGGCGCGCGAACAGATGCAGGCACCATTGCAGCGCGATGTCGGGATCACCTGGATTTTCCGCGCGCGCGGCGCTCAGCTCCTGACCCTTCTCGAGCCAGGCCGGATTGGACGACGACAGCAGGGTCGCCGCCTTGCGCAGGCGGATTTCGGGCGGCTGGTCGGAGGGCGTGCCAAGGCCCGCCGATGCATGCGTGAGCGCGTTGCGCAGTTCTGCGATCGTGCCTCGCGAAACCCGTGTCGCTTCCGACGCAAAGGATGGGCTGTCGGCGAGATCGAGGCGGAACGCCTTGACGATGCGTTTCGACGGCATCTCGCGCAATGTCGCCGTGCAATCGAGGCGATCGTCGGCGGTCTGAAAGCTCACCTGCACCACATAGCGCAGCCCGCTCGAGGCAAGCTCGCGCGGACCATCGATAACGACGACTTTCTGCGCGGGTGACAGGCCGGCGGCGATTCCATCGCGCAAGAGAGCAAGCAGCGACGACGCCCGCGGGTCGATGGTCTCGCGTTGCCCGGCAAAGCCCGGAACGATAGCCAGCCAGGCATTGACCGGTCCGGTCTGCGGTGGCGGCTCTATCGGCACCGGCGATGGTTCGGCGATCCAGACATAACCCTCGCCATATTGCGTGGCGATGTAACGGGGCGACTTGGCGTTGTCGCCGAGTTTGCCGCGCAAACGGTTGACCAGGAAATCGATGTTGCGGTCGGACGAGTCGTTTTCCGGCGGCGCGATCTTCTCGATCAGCCGGCTGCGCGACATCAGCTGATGCGGGTTGCGCGAAAAGACAAGCAACAGTGCGCGCTCGTTGCGGGTGAATTGGATGGTCTTGCCGCCGCGTTGTGCGAACAGACAGGTCTCGTCCAGGATCAGCTCTCCGAAGGCGAGACCTTGTTTGCTCAAACCAAAATTCCAGTCACGCTATTGGGAATGGCATCAAAAACCGCGCATCGGTTTCGCAATCAGCAGTTCTGCGTGTTTGTCTACTCATAACATACCCCGCCACCGTCGACATGCGGTCATTCGTCCTGCACTGCCGCCGAATCGACCGCAGTTCCGCTGGCATTCGCGGAAACGTCCTGCGGTATTTTTGACGGCTCATCACTCTCTGCACGCACTGCGTGCGTAATGTTGCAGCAATGTTCCGAATTGTTTGGTAATTGTTAGAAAGCGTGTTTTTTCAGTCACTTGCGACGTGTGTTCTGCGACGCAATGCCGGTTCCTGGTTGTGGAGGCGCTTCGGTCCGGTGTTGAAATCCCCCTCTGAGATGCGCGGGCGTAGAAATGACAGGGGCGGACATGCAGTTGAGTCGGGCACAGTGGATGCAGAGCGCTGCCAGTGTGGCGTTGGTGATCGGGGTGTCGGTCTCGACAGCAACGCTGGCGCAAGCCGCCTGTAGTCCAAACGCCGTCGATGCCACCACACCTGCGCCGGGCACCACGGTGACCTGCGTGGGAAACACCGTCGATCAGAACGGCGTCGCCGCAGGCTATGGCACCGGTGACCAGACCGGCATCACGATCAACATCGGCGCGGGTGCGACGGTCGAAGGGCATACCCAGACAGGCATCCGGGTCGGCGATGCCGTGATCAACAACGGTGTCCTCTCCACGATCCTGGGCTGGACGAACGGCCTCGTTGCCACAACCGGCTCTCTCACCATTACCAATGACGGCTCGATCAGTACCGATACCGGTTTACAGGGTGGCACCGCCATCACCGCGGCGACCGGCGTGACGCTGACCAATCGCGCCGCAGGTACGATCTCCGGTCAAGTGAGCGGCGTCGCGTCGACCAGCGGCGCTATCAGCGTCGACAATGCAGGAAGCATCACCGCCGGGAGCGGCGCCGGTATCGTCGCGAGTGGCGGAGCTGTCAACGTCACCAATCGTGGGACGATCATCAGCACGAGGGGCACCGGCATCAGTGCGTCCACGAACGTGACGCTGATCAATCAAGCCGGCGGCAGCATTTCCGGTGCAGCCAACGGCGTCGTTTCAGGCGGCGCCATCACGGTCGATAACGCAGGAAGCATCAGCGCAACCGGCAATGCGACGATTCCAGCGGTCACTGCCGCATCGGCTATCGATGCCTCCACCGACGTCACGGTGATCAATCGCGCTGGTGGCGTCATTTCCGGTGGGACGCGCGGCATCCTTTCACAAGGCGGCAACATCACCATCGACAATGCCGGAAGCATTACGAGCGCGGGTGCGACCACCGTTTCTGCGGCCTTCGGTAGCGCGACGATCATCAACCGGGCCGGCGCAAGCATCAGCGGCACGGTCGGGGCATTCAACTCCAGTGATACTTACAATGCCGGATCGATTGGCGGGATCAATGGCCCGAATGCCAAGGTCGTCAATACCGAGACCGGCACGATTGGCTCCATAGCAGCCTTTGGGGTCAGCGATATCAGTAATTTCGGCGCCATCACCGGTGGTGTTGCTGCAGGCGGAATTCTGGTGAATCGCGTCGGTGCAAACATCTCCGCCGTCGGGGTTGGGACCGCAGTCACGGCTGTGGACCTGTCCATCACCAATTCCGGAACGATCACCGGCGGCACCGGAATTTTTGCTGTTACCAGAGGACTGCAACTCGTCAACAATGCGGGAGCAAGCATATCCGGCTTGGGATACGGAATTGTCGGCGACGCCACAAGCACCGGGGTGTCGATCTCCAACGCCGGCACAATCAGCGGCGTCGCTGGAGCGATGCTTCTGAATAATGGCAACAACACGATCACCAATCTCGCCGGCGGTACCATCAGCGGCGGCAGCGGCAGCCAAGCTGCAATCGTTTTCACGGGCGCAGGCAACGCGGTTGCCAATCTCGCCGGGGGCAGCATCACTGGCGGGACATACGGCGTGCTCTCCTTTTCGGACCTGTCCATCGCCAATTCCGGAACGATTTCAGCTGCAACTGCGCCGGGCGCCGGCCTTGCTACCGGCGGCGCGTTGCAACTGGTGAACAATGCCGGAGCGAGCATCAGCGGCCCGGATTACGGAATCGTAGCAGGCGGCAACTCATCCATCGTCAACGCCGGAAGCATCAGCGGCGCTACCGCTGCGATCCAGTTCGCCGCCGGTGGCAATACACTCACGCTGCTGCCGGGCTCCGTCATCTCCGGCAATGTCCTCGGCTTCGGCAGCGACACGTTCCAGCTGGGCGGCATTGGCGCCGCGACTTTCGATCTCTCGCAGCTCGGCGCAGCCGCGCAGTATCGCGGCTTCAGCACGTTCAACAAGATCGACTCGTCGATCTGGACGCTGACCGGCGCCTCGACCTATGCCGGCCCCGTCACTGTTACCGGCGGCACGCTCGCGGTGAACGGCAATCTCGCTTCCGCCAGCCTGCTCACACTCAATGCCGGCGCCACGCTCGGCGGCAACGGCACGCTCGGAGCCATTGCCATCAATGGAGGCACGCTGGCGCCCGGCAATTCCATCGGCACGCTCACCGTCGCCAGCCTGACCATGACGGCGGCCTCGACCTACATGGTGGAAGTGTCCGGCGCGTCGTCGGACAGGACGGTCGTCACCGGCACTGCCGCGATCGCCGGCAAGGTCAGCGTCAATCCGCTGACGCGCCTGACATCGACCACGACCTATACGATCATCAATGCAGGCACGCTGACCGGCACGTTCGACAGCACTTCCCTTACCAACAATTTCGGGCGCAATGCGCGGCTGAGCTATGCCGGCAACAACGTGTTTCTGACCCTCGATCCCGGCCTGCTCAGCCCGATCCTGCCGGGCAATGCCTCGGTCAACAACAGGAACGTGGCCAAAGGCATCGACAATGCGCTGGAAGGCGGGGCAATCATGCCTGCGTCCTTCAATGGGTTGTTCTTGCTGGGCGGCAACAATCTACTTAATGCCCTGACGCAGATTTCGGGCGAGACCTCGACCGGTTCGCAGCAGACTACCTTCGATGCCATGACGCAGTTCATGGGCGTGCTGTCTGATCCCTTCATCGCCGGTCGCGGTGGTCCTGTGCCGACTCTTTTCGCATATGCCGACGAAAACGATGCGCTCGCTTATGCGCCGAACGGTCGCAAGCGCACCCGCACCGAACGCGACGCTTTCGCAATGTTCACCAAGACGCTACCTGTTCCCTATGAGGCGCGCTGGAATGTCTGGGCTGCCGGCTTCGGCGGTTCGCGCACCACTGATGGCAATGCGGCGCTCGGCTCGAACCGCACCACCGGCAACATCGCCGGTGCGGCGGTCGGCGCCGACTATTGGTTCTCGCCGTCCACCGTGGCCGGCTTCGCGCTGGCCGGTGGCGGCACCAGCTTCTCGGTTGCGAATGGTGGCAGCGGCCAAACCGCGACCGCGGCTTACGGCTGGCAGGACATCAGCACCGATCGCCTGATCACCGCAGTCGGCACCGAACGGCTGCGCGCGAACTTCAATGCCAATGCGTTTTCTGGTCGCATCGAAGACAGCCTGATGACTGCTATCAGTCGAAGTATTGGGCACGTATCTTCGGAAGACGATCCAACGCCCTTTCAAGCTCAAGCCTTGAAAAATGAAGCTGCGCCACCTTTCGATTCCCACACACGGCATCGAGCTTATCGTAAAGTGTGGCGTCGATCACCGCCGATGTCATGACGCCAAATCCTTCCGCCGCGTACATCTCAAGCATGTCGCCAACGTCCTGCAATCTGCGTGCGGCCAGTGATGATCCGTTCTTAACCAGTTTGCACTGAAAGATCCACTTTCTTGGCGCCGTGCCCCTGCCGATGGGCAAATCATAAACCTCAATGTCCCGGCCGCCGTCGCGCGATCTCGACTTTCCGAACTTTCTTATGGTGTCGGAGTCAAATTTTGGATGATGATAAATAAGGTCGTAGCAAAGCTCTTCGAACTCCTCATCAGAAAGTCTGCCCCAATCGCAAGAGATCGCTGGCGACCGACCTGACGCTATTGACGAGACGAGACCGGAGAGTTCGTCCTGCACTTTCTTCAGAACAATATGGTTCAACGGCTCAGTATCGTAGAGAAGATACCGAAAGTTTCCATCGTTCACTATGACAAGGCTTCCACTCTCGTGCACGAGGCAGTCCACCTGCACTGACTGAGCAACCTCGCCCCCCCCCCTCGAATGCGAAGATAGCGCGGCTTCGTAAGGCGAATACGTAAAGGAAGCTTCTCGCCATTCGAACGGGTCGTACTGCCATGCATCCTCATCTTCGCGCAGGGCAAAACTTGCGCAGATGCGGGACTTAAAATATTGACGCATGGAAAAATGCGACACGAGATCGGCCGCGCGAACGTAGCTAGCGTCAGCCACTGTGAAGATTACGCCGGCAAAAAATTCATTGGACTGATATTTCTGGCCTGTCGCCTCAAAGAACCGATCTAGACCCACAGATGCTGGCACAACCCAACACTCTGAAGAGGTGTAACAGCTTGCTCCTAGCCGGCTGCTCAGAGCACTTCTATAAAACCCGAGCTGTCGCTCGGGATATTCGGCAATTTTCTTGTGATAATAGTCAGGATCATCGCAGCGCAGTTGATGATAGGCGCCATTCACGAGATTTGCAAAATAGTCATCAACGATCTCAGGT
>SDZE01000127.1 GCA_004173095.1 Bradyrhizobiaceae bacterium | reverse complement strand
ACGGTCGAATATTTCACTAGCGGTACCATGGTATCGCCGTGGCCGCCGAGCACGAACGCGGTGACGTCCTCGACCGAGACGTTGAACTCATCGGCCAGGAAGTAACGAAAGCGCGCACTGTCCAGCACGCCCGCCATCCCCACCACCTTGTTCGCGGGCAGGCCGCAGGCCTTCTGCAGCGCCCACACCATGGCGTCGAGCGGGTTGGTGATGCAGATCACGAACGCATTCGGGGCATATTTCTTGATGCCGGCGCCGACCTGCTCCATCACCTTCAGATTGATCGACAGCAGATCGTCGCGGCTCATGCCGGGCTTCCGCGGCACGCCGGCGGTGACGATGATGACGTCGGAGCCTTCGATCGCTTCATAGGAGTTGGCGCCCGACATCTTGGCGTCGAAGCCGTCGACCGGCGACGACTGCGCGAGATCCAGCGACTTGCCCTGCGGAATGCCTTCGGCGATGTCGAACATCACCACGTCGCCGAGTTCTTTCAGGCCGACCAGGTGAGCCAGCGTTCCGCCGATCTGACCAGAGCCGATCAATGCGATTTTGTTGCGCGCCATAAGAAAATATCCTTTGAACCCGACAGGGTGGGGGGAGCGGGGTACATCGACAGGCTGGTTATCGCTTTCGCCGACCCCGTTCAAGTCGGCCTCCGCCCATTTATGACGCGGCCGGGCTGCGTTGCGATTTTCGATGGCAGGTAGGAGCGTCGACGTCAGCCACACACGCCGTCATGCCCGGGCTCGTCCCGGGCATCCACGTCTTGTTCACCACGTGGCAAAGGCGTGGATGGCCGGGACAAGCCCGGCCATGACGTGGAGAGGGTGCTGTCTATGTCTCGACCAGCCCCGTCGTCGATCCCGACGCTGTCGAGTCGCTGCGGCCGTGCGGCAGGGCCAGATAGGTTTCCGAGCCCATCTCGAACAGGCGCGATGCCGTGCGGACGAACTCGAACTTCTCCGTGCCCTGGTCGGCCGAATACAGTTCCGACGGTTCGGCTGCCGCGGTCGCCATCAGCTTCACCGCATTGTCGTACAGCGTATCGATCAACGAGATGAACCGCTTGGCTTCGTTGCGATTGGCTTCCACCATCAGCGGCACGTGCTCGATGAACAGCGTGTGATACTCATGCGCGAGCCGGAGATAGTCGGATGCCCCGAGCGGCTTTTCGCAGAGGTCGCTGAACGTGAACCGCGCCACGCCCTGCGCTTCGAACGGCACATGCAGCTTGCGGCCCTTGACCAGAAGGTCGCGCGATTTGCCTTGCGCGCCGCCGGTGAGCTTAGTGAAGGCCGCATCGAGCGCCGCCTGCGCGGCGGCGTCGTCCGGCACCAGCCATGATGTCACGCCGACCAGTTTTTCCATCCGGAAGTCGGTGCGCGAGTCGAGCTTGCGTACCTCCATGTGATCTTCGATCTGCTTGATGAAGGGCAGAAACAGCGCGCGGTTGAGGCCGCCTTTATAGAGGTTGACGGGTTCGACATTCGACGTCGCGAACACGACGGTGCCGAGTTCGAACAGCCGCGCGAACAGCCGCCCCAAAATCATCGCGTCGGCAATGTCGGTGACGTGGAATTCGTCGAAGCACAGCAGCCACGCCTCTTCGAAAATCGAGTTGGCGGTCAGCGCGATGACGTCGCTGTTGTCGGCGATCGCGCCGCTCGCGATCTTCTGGCGGAAATCGTAGATCCGCTCATGGGTGTCGGCCATGAATTCGTGGAAGTGCGCCCGGCGCTTGTGCTCGACCGCGCTGCTCTCGAAGAACAGATCCATCAACATGGTCTTGCCGCGGCCGACCTCGCCATGAACGTAGAGGCCTTTCGGCGGCGGCCCGCCATTGTCGCCGCCGAACAGGCGGCCGAAGAAGCCCTTTTTGCGCGGCGGCGCGTAAGTCCCGAGCTTGGCGTCAAGCGCGGCGATGGCTTCGACAGCCTCGGCCTGGGCCGGATCGGCCTCGATGGTGCCGGCGGCGACAAGAGCTTCGTATTGTTCGCGGAACGATGGGGGGGCAGCAGACATGGGCGCCTAACGGCCCCATGCGGGCCGAAAATGCAAGACGGGATTCAGGGAGGCGGATATGCGGCCGCGGCGAACAGGCGCGTAGGGTGGGCAAAGCGAAGCGTGCCCACCACCCAGATATAGCCGACGATGGTGGGCACGGCGCAAGCGCGCCTTTGCCCACCCCATAGACGTTACGCGGCTCGCACCCGCGCACCCAATTCATAGGAATTCTCGACCAGATATGGCCCGCCGCCGGTCGAAGCCCGGGAGGAGAACAGCACGAACTGTTCGGCCGTATAGGCTTGGGTCGGAAAATAGCCGCGCACCGAGAGATAATCCGCGACATCGCGGCACGATGCCTCGCGGAGCCGGGCCAGCGTGACATGCGGGGTGAATTTGCGGCTCTCCGGCTCGAGGCCGCAGCGACGGACCAGTCGTTCCAGCTCGGCCTGCAATTCCAGCAATGGTCTGTTGGGCTCCACCGCAGCGACGATCGCGCGCGGCTTGTTGCCGCCGAAACTCGACAGCCCGCGAATCTCGACCTTGAATGGCTTGCGCTCGACGCGTGACATCAAATGCGCGATCTCGTTGGCGGAGACGCCGTCGATGTCGCCCATGAAGCGGAGTGTGACGTGATAATTTTCGGGATCGATCCAGCGCGCGCCTGGCAGGCCACCACGCAAATGGGCCAATCGCTGGCCGATTTCGGCTGGGATCTCCAGTCCGGCGAATAGACGCGGCATGATCAGCTCCTTTTTGTCGGGCGCGATTTTCGCCGAAAGGTGCTGGTGCATCACGTGCTGACGCATGGCGCACCGCTCGGCGAAAATCATGCCCGAACAAACGAGCCGGTGACTCGCAACCTGACGAATCACCGATCTGTATTTTGTATCCGAGTTATGTGACTCTGCGAAGCACAGCCTTTGCGCAGTCCGTGATTCCGAATAACTCAGTTGTGGAAGGGCTATAGCTGCGCTCGGCCCGTCCTACGAAACAAGCACTTTGCTCAGTTCTTCGGCGGCAGCGTGGCCAGGAAAGCTTCCACCGTCGGCAGAATCTTTCTCACCACGACATCGACGCCCTCAGCCGTTGGATGCATGCCGTCGGGGAGGTTGAGTTTGCTGTCGCCGGCGACGCCATCGAGAAAAAACGGATACAGGGGAACGTCGAATTGCTTGGCGAGATCCGGATAGATCGCATTGAACTTGTCCGCATAGTCCTTGCCGTAATTCGGCGGCGCCAGCATGCCGCAGAGCAGGACCTTGATGCCGCGTGCCTGCAATCGCTTGATGATCTCGGTAAGGGCTTCGCGCGGGATTTTTGGATCGACGCCGCGCAGTGCATCATTGGCGCCGAGTTCGAGGATGACACCCTGAGTGCCATCGGGCACCGACCAGTCGAGGCGACCAAGCCCGCCCGAAGTGGTATCGCCGGACACGCCGGCATTGGCGATGTCGACCGCGATGCCCTTGTCGGCCAGCGCCTTCTGCAACCACACCGGGAACGCAGCCGCGGCCGGCAGATTGTAGCCGGCGCTCAGCGAGTCCCCAAGCACCACCAGTTTTGCCGGGGCCTGCGCGAAAGCCGGGGCCTGCGGCAACATGGCGAGCCACCCAGCAACAAACAGGCACATAAACCTGCGAAGCCACCCCTCGTCCGCCGAAAAAGAAGGGCCATATGAGACCGCTATGGACAAACGCATTCAGACCTCACCGTCGATCGGCACGTCGCCGGACACCATTTCCATCTCGAACCTCAACCTGTCGCTCGGCACCGGTGCCGCGCGGGTGCATATCCTGAAGGATATCAGCCTGCGGGTCGGTTCGGGCGAAGCGATCGGATTGATCGGTCCGTCGGGCTCCGGCAAATCCACGCTTCTGATGGTGATGGCGGGGCTGGAGCGGCCTGACTCAGGTCAGGTGGTGGTCAATGGCACCGCTTTCAATGATCTCGACGAGGACGGATTGGCGCGCTTCCGCGGCCGCCATGTCGGCATCGTGTTCCAGTCTTTCCATCTGATTCCCACGATGACGGCGCTGGAGAATGTCGCCGTGCCGCTGGAGCTCGCAGGCCATGCCGATCCCAGCGGTCGTGCCGCCAGGGAGCTCGAAGCAGTCGGGCTGGGTGGGCGTCTGCATCATTATCCGCGCCAGCTGTCCGGTGGCGAGCAGCAGCGCGTCGCGCTGGCGCGCGCACTCGCGCCTGATCCGGCGATCCTCGTCGCCGACGAACCGACCGGCAATCTCGACGAGAACACCGGTAGCCAGATCGTCGATCTCCTGTTCGCGCAGCATGCCGAACGCGGCATGACCCTGGTTCTGGTCACGCATGACCACGCGCTGGCGGAGCGCTGCGACCGCGTCGTGCGGCTGCGTTCCGGCCGTATCGAGACCGCGTGATGGCCGTCATCACGGACAATGCCGCGCCGACGCGCGGTCCATCGCTCGCCTTGCGCTACGCACTGCGCGAAATGCGCGGCGGCCTCAGCGGCTTCTATGTCTTCATCGCCTGTATTGCCCTCGGCGTGTTGGCCATTGCCGGCGTCGGTTCGGTGGCTGCGAGTCTGAGCGATGGTCTCGCGCGCGAGGGCCGCACGCTGCTCGGCGGCGATGTCGCATTCTCGCTGATGCAGCGCGAGGCGAAGCCCGACGAAATCGCGTTTCTGCGCCAGCGCGGCGACGTCTCGGTCGCCGCCACGCTGCGCGGCATGGTGCGCGCACCCGATGGCAATCTGGCGCTGGTGGAAATGAAGGCGGTGGATACCGCCTATCCGTTGCTCGGCCAGTTGAAGCTGTCGCCGGAGACGGCCATCGGCGATCTGCTCGCCGAGCGCGATGGCGCGTTCGGTGCCGCGACCGACACCACGCTGCTGGCACGGCTGGGTCTCAAGCTCGGCGACCGCGTCACCGTCGGCAGCGCCACATTCCAGATCCGAAGCGTGGTCGAGTCCGAGCCCGACAAGCTCGCCGGCGGGGTCGGCTTTGCGCCACGCTTCCTGATCAGCGAGAATGCCCTGCGGGCGACGGCTCTGCTGCAGCCCGGCAGCCTGGTGCGATGGATTTACCGCATTCGCCTGCCGGACGGCAGCGATCGCGCTGCCACGGCGCTGGTCGACGACGCCCGCAGCCTGCTGCCGCAGGCCGGCTGGGAAATCCGCTCGCGCGACAATGCGTCGCCGCAACTCGAGCGCTCGATCACCCGCTTCACCCAGTTTCTCACGCTGGTCGGCCTCGCAGCGTTGCTGGTTGGCGGTGTCGGCGTCGCCAATGCGGTGAAGAGCCATATTGACCGTCGCCGTGAGGTCATCGCCGCGCTCAAGGCGCTCGGCGCCACCGGCCGCGACGTGTTCGCGATGTATCTCACCCAGGTTATGGTGCTGGCCGTGATCGGCTCATTGATCGGCCTCGCCCTCGGTGCGGCGCTGCCTTTCGCGATCGTCGGCCTGCTCGGCAACCTGTTGCCGCTTCCGGTGGTACCGGCGCTGCATCCCGGCGCCCTGGCGCTGTCGTTGCTCTATGGTTTGCTTACCGCGCTCGCCTTTGGCCTGTGGCCGTTGGCGCGTGTGCATGATGTGCCCGTCGCCGCGCTGTTCCGTGACGCCGCCCACACTGAATCGCGGCGACCGCAGACCCGCTATCTCGTCTGGATGGCGCTGGTTGTGGCCGTTCTCGTCGCCGTCGTCATCGGGCTTGCCTATGACAAGCGCGTCGCGGCGATCTTCGTGGTGACATCGATCCTGGTGTTCGGCCTGTTGCGGGGCATCGCCGCCATGCTGATGGCCGTCGCGCGCAGATTGCCGCGCCCGCGCATGACGATGCTGCGGCTTGCCATCGCCAATATCCATCGGCCGGGCGCCTTGACGCCGTCGGTGGTCATGTCGCTCGGCCTGGGGCTCACGGTGCTCGTCACCATCACCCAGATCGACGGCAATCTGCAGCGCCAGTTCATGGCCGCGCTGCCGGAAAAGGCCCCGTCTTTCTATTTCATCGATATCCCCTCCACCGAAGCGGAGCGATTCGGCGCATTCCTGAGAGAGAAACAGCCGGCATCGACGGTCGAGGAAGTGCCGATGCTGCGTGGCCGGATCGTCGCCGCGCGCGGCGTCAAGGCCGAGGATCTCAAGCCATCCACGGATGCTGAATGGGTGCTGCAGAGCGACCGCGGCATCAGCTATACCGACGACGTGCCGCGCGGATCCAGCGTGGTCGAGGGCGCATGGTGGCCGAAGGATTACAGTGGTCCGCCGCTGGTCTCGTTCGAGAAAAAGTTGGCCGACGGCCTCGACCTCAAGCTTGGCGATGACGTCGTGGTCAATGTGCTTGGCCGCGACGTCATCGCGAAGATCGGCAGCTTGCGCACCGTCGACTGGCAGAGCCTGGGGATCAATTTCGTCTTGGTGTTTTCGCCCAATACGTTCCGCGGCGCGCCGCATACCCATATCGCGACCCTCACCGAGCCACAGGCGGACCCTGCGAAAGATGCGTCACTGGTCAAAGCGGTGGCCGATGCTTTC
>SDZE01000111.1 GCA_004173095.1 Bradyrhizobiaceae bacterium | reverse complement strand
GGCGTGGCGGGCATGTCGATATGCTCGATCCCGTATTCGCGATGCAGGCCCTCGACGATCGCGTTCATGATCGCCGGACAGGAGCCGATGGCGCCCGCCTCCCCCGCGCCCTTCACACCCATCGGATTGGTGGTGCAGGGGATGTTGTGGGTTTCGAACGAGAACACAGCCCCATCTTCCGCGCGCGGCAGCGCATAATCCATGAAGGTGGCGGTCACCAGCTGGCCGTCCGTGGCGTCGTAGACCGCCTGCTCCATCAGCGCCTGGCCGATGCCTTGCATGGTGCCGCCATGGACCTGACCGGCCAGCAGCAGCGGATTCAGCGTCACGCCGAAATCATCGACGATGACGTAATTGACGATGCGGATCTTGCCGGTGGACGGATCGATCTCGACTTCCACCGAATGGGTGCCGTTCGGGAAGGTGCCATCGGCGCTGCTGAACGTCTCGGAGGCGTTGAGTTTCGACGGATCGGCGTTCTTGGCAAGATCGGCGAAGGACACCGAGCGATCGGTGCCCGCGATGCGCACGACGCCGCCATCGATCTCGAGATCGGCCACGCTGGTTTCCAGCGCATCGGCCGCGAGCTCTTTCAGATTGATGCCGAGCTGCTTGGTCGCCCGCTGCACGCTGACGCCGCCGGTCGGGATCGATGCGGAGCCACCGGTGCCGAGGCCGGTTGCGACCTTGGCCGTGTCACCCTGGATGATGTGCACACGCTCCGGCGCGACGCCGAACTGTTCGGCGACGATCTGCGCATAGGCGGTGTGGTGGCCCTGCCCGGTCGACTGGGTGCCGATCAGGATGGTGATGTCACCAGAGGCATCGACGGCGACATTGGCGGTCTCGTCGCCCATGGTGCCGCAGACTTCCACATAGGTGGCCATGCCGATACCGCGGACGAGCCCGTCTTTTTTGGCTGCCTTGGCGCGCTTCGGAAAGTCCTTCCAGTTCGCGACGTCCATGGCGCGCTTCATATGCGCGGTAAAATCGCCGCTGTCATAGACCTTCCCGGTCGCCGTCTTGTAGGGCATCGCCTTCGGCGAAATGAAATTCTTGCGGCGGATGGCATCGGGCGACAGCCCAAGTTTCCGCGCGCATTGATCGACCAGACGCTCGACCACATAGGCGGCTTCCGGACGGCCGGCACCGCGATAGGCATCCACCGGCACCGAATTGGTGAATACGGTGCGGACGCGGCAATGGAAGGCCTGGATATCATATAGCCCGGGCAGCATGCCGGCACCGCCATGCGGGATATATGGCCCGAAGGTCGAGAGATAGGCGCCCATATCGGCCATCAGATCGACATCCATGGCGAGGAATTTGCCATCCTCGCTGAGCGCCATGCGCGCATG
>SDZE01000575.1 GCA_004173095.1 Bradyrhizobiaceae bacterium | reverse complement strand
GTATCCGATTCACCTGTTGCATGATTGGTGTCTAGAATCGGGCATTGATCTGCATAATCCCAGTAGGCTTGTTTCGCTGGAGTGAACCGCCCCGGTTTTGCCGGAGGCCCCAACTCCTGAGAGACCGTTTGAGAATGGGTTGAGGCGATTGCGGCGGCATGATTCAAGCTTGGGATGTGGACTCGAGCGAACCGTGGCCGGATGGCTGGATTTGAGAAACGCGCGAAGCGCTACCCGACTGATCTGACGGATGAGGAGTGGCTCTTCATCCGTCCGTTCCTGCCGTCGATCCCGAAGCGCGGACGCAAGCCGACGACGGACCTTCGCGAGGTGCTCGACGCGCTGCGCTATCTTGCCCGAACCGGTGGCGGCTGGCGGATGCTGCCGAACGATTTTCCACCTTGGCAGACGGTCTACTGGTGGTTCCGGCGCTTCGTTCGCCGTCTGCTGTTCAAGACGATCCATGACGTTACGCTGATGCTCGATCGCGAGCGCGAAAGTCGGGAGCCGTCACCGACCGCAGCCGTCGTCGACAGCCAGTCGATCAAGGCGCCGGCAGCAGAAAAACGCGGGTTCGACGCCGGTAAGAGGGTGGTCGGCCGCAAGCGCCATATTGCCGTCGATACCGATGGCAGGCTGCTCATGGTCAACCTCACCACCGCCGATATCTCCGACAGCGCCGGCGCCCAGCACATCGTCGCCGTTATCCGCAAGCGCTGGCCCTGGCTCAAGCATCTGTTCGCCGACGGCGCCTATGATCGCACCCGCCTCCTGGACGCCGCCGCCTATCGCGACTTCGTCATCGAGATCGTCCGTCGCACCGACAAGCAGCCCGGCTTCAAGGTGCTGCCGAGGCGATGGGTCGTCGAGCGCACCTTCGGCTGGATGACCCGTTGGAAGCGCCTCGTCCGAGACTATGAACAGCGCCTCGACGTCTCCGAAGCCATGATCCACGTCGCCCTGGGAAGCCTTATGCTGCGGCGCATCGTCCATCCTTGAGCATTCTCAAACGGACTCTCAGGAACGCTCATAATTTTTCACTGGTGAGCGTATTATGGCGAAGCTCTGCCTCGACGGCCCGCGCCGATGCTGCGGCCTGATTGACGGCATCTTCAAGTCGCTTCGTCGAAACGCCGAGTACGCCGAGCTTATCGGTCCAGTAGCACGCTTCGCAATCATCGCTGAGATTGATGCGCGATCGGTCCTGCGGGCCGCAATTGTTCTTTTCGTCTGCCATTGGGGAGCCTCCTTAGCAGCGATTAATTCAGCGTGGAGGCTCCAGGTTCCAAAGCAACAGCTCGCAGGCCTCGATATCGAGATCGGATAGATCAGTGCTCCGTTTTATCTGTAGATTGGCC
>SDZE01000045.1 GCA_004173095.1 Bradyrhizobiaceae bacterium | reverse complement strand
CCCGACTACAATCTGCTGATGGTCGCGCGCGTCGTCACTGCCTTTGCCCATGGGGCCTTCTTCGGCATCGGCGCCGTGGTCGCCAGCAATCTCGTTCCGCGCGAACAGCGGGCGCAGGCGATCTCGCTGATGTTCGCCGGCCTGACGCTGGCCAACGTGCTCGGCGTTCCGTTCGGCACCGCGCTCGGCCAGGCCGCGGGGTGGCGCATGGCGTTCTGGGCCGTGGTCGTCATCGGCATCGTCGCCTTCATCGCCATCCTGCGCTATGTGCCATCGGGCATGCCCGGCAACCGCGGCGGCCTCGGGCGCGAATTCCGCACGCTGGGCCGCTGGCCGGTGTTGCTGCCGATGCTGATCTCTACTACGGCCGCGGTTAGCATGTTCTCCCTGTTCACCTACATCACGCCGCTGCTCGAAGACGTCACCGGCCTGACGCCGCACGGCGTCACCGGCGCTTTGCTCGCCATCGGCGTCGGCCTGACCATCGGCAATCTGGTCGGCGGGCGTCTCGCCGACCGCAACCTGCTGACCACGATCATCGGCGCCTTCATCGGCGTTGCACTGGTGCTCGGTGCGCTGTCGCTAGTTGCGACAATGGTGGTCCCCACGATCGCGTTGCTGATCCTGTGGGGCGGCATCGCGTTTGCGCTGGTGTCGCCGTTGCAGATCTGGGTTGTCGATGCCGCCACCGACGCGCCCAATCTCGCCTCGACGCTGAATCAAGGCGCGTTCAATCTCGGCAATGCCACCGGCGCCTGGATCGGCGGCGCTGCGCTCAATCTCGGGGTCCACTACCAGCAACTGCCACTGCTCGCAGCCGTCGTCGCGCTGATCGGTCTCGCCATGACGCTGACGGTGTTGATCGATCGCAGGGTCTTGCCCGCACAGATCAGTCCTGCAGAATAGACCGGTCGCATCCGCGCCGGGCGAGTCGGCCGCGCCCGTTCTCTTTTCAAGGATTGTCATCGTGGCGCTCGGGCGCGAGACGTTCGCATTCACGGCCTTTCTCGGCACATTGACGGCGCTGCCGCCGCTCTCCATCGATATGGGCCTGCCCGGCTTCCCGGCCATCGAAGCAGCATTCCCTGATGCGGCAGGGCGCAGCCCGCTCACCCTCAGCCTGTTCATGGCCGGCTTTGCCATCTCGCCCTTGATCGCCGGCCCGATCGCCGATCGCTTCGGTCGCCGCGCCACATTGCTCGATGGCTTGCTGATCTTCTCGCTGGCGGCCGGCGCCTGTGCGCTGGCGCCGAGCTTCAACGTGTTGCTGGCGTGCCGCCTGCTGCAGGGATTTGCTGCCGGCGCCTGCGCGATCCTGCCGATCGCCATCGTGCGCGATCTGTTCGTACACGGCGCTGCACGGCAGAAACTGTCACAGATCGCCGCCGTGCTCGGCATCGCGCCAATGCTGGCGCCCATGCTGGGCGGCTGGATCATGACATTCGCCGACTGGCGCGCGATCTACGCCGCACAAGCTGCCGTCGGCGTCGTCCTGCTGGTCGTCGGCGCTATCGGTCTGGCGGAATCGCAGCCCGTCGAGAACCGCCGCTCGCTGAATCCGCGGCGGCTCGCGGAGAGCTATCGCTTTGTGCTGAGCGATCGCGCTTTCGTCGGCTATGCCATGCTCTATGCCTTCGCCTTTGCCTGCATGTTCGCCTTTATCTCCGGCGCGCCGTCGGTGCTGATCGGCAACCTGGGCCTCTCCACCACGGCTTTCGCGCTGCTGTTCGGCCTGACATCATGCGGCGTGCTGGTAGCGTCCCTGATCTCGGGTCAGCTCAGCGCGCGCCACGTGTCATCGCGAAAGATCATCGCGTTCGGTCTGGTGCTGATGGCGGCAAGTGCCATCGCAGCTCTGCTGCTGGTGCCTGCCGGCGCGATGAGCGTTGCTGCGCTGACGCCGCTGATGGCGCTGACCATCTTCGCCTTCGGCATCCTGGCGCCCTCTACCAATCACGAGGCGCTGCAAAATCTGCCGCATGTGGCGGGCTCCGCGGCCGGCGTCATGCGCTGCATGCAAATGGTGATGGGCGCTTTCGCCAGCGCCATGGTCGCTCTGCTTGAGCCGTTCGGGCATCCCGCATTGGTGATGACCGGATTGATGACCGCGATGGCCCTTATTGCCGGGAGCATTTATCTCTGGGTGCTTCCCGCCTCGAAACCGGGGCCGGAGTACAGTTAGTGGAGGCATGATCGATGCAGGATAAAATCGTCGTCATCACCGGCGCTGCGGGTGCGCTCGGTCAGGTCGTGACCGATCGTGCGTTGAGCATAGGTGCCGCTGTCGCTGCCATCGACCATGGCGGCCACGGGCCCTCCTCGACCGCGCGGAGATTGCAGATCGGCGGGATCGATCTGTCCGATGTAGCACAAGCCGAGCGGGCGATTGCCGAGGTCATCACGGCCTATGGCCGCATCGATGTGCTGGTCAACATCGCCGGCGCATTTGCATTCGAGACGCTCGCGGATGGCGACGGCAAGAGCTGGGAAACGATGCACCGTCTCAATCTGCTGACAGCCCTCAACACGTCGCGCGCTGCCCTTCCGCATCTAATGACGTCGAGTGCCGGACGGATCGTCAATATCGGCGCCATCGGTGCGCTCGAAGCGGGCGCCGGCATGGGCCCCTACGCGGCCTCAAAGGCCGGCGTGCATCGCCTCACCGAGGCTTTGGCTGCTGAGTTGAAGGGCAAAGTGACGGTCAATGCCGTGTTGCCCTCCACCATCGACACGCCCGCCAATCGCCGCGACATGCCGAATGCCGATTTCGCAAAATGGGTGTCGCCGGATGAACTCGCCAGCGTGATCCTGTTTCTGGCCAGCGACGCCGCCAGTGCGGTGACCGGCGCGCTCGTGCCGGTCCGAGGGCGGGTTTAAGCGCGTCCTTTCGTCAATCTCCGTGATGTCGGGGCGTTTCCCCGCCATGCACGCTTTGTTCGGTCTCGAGACGTCAATGCCCGGCGCAAGGCCGGGCATGACGGGCATATGTGCCGGAGGCGCGAACCTCAGGCCTTGTTCTTCTTCTTCCCGAAGGCCGGCTTCTCGAATTGCGCAGCGCCTTCGCGCTTGGCCTTGGCGACATAGACTTTCTTTTCCTTGCGCGGCTTGTCGTGGAAGTCCGGCTTCTTGCTTTCGTAAGTCTTGCCTTCGCCGCGCGCGGCATACGGCTTCTTGCCTTCATACCCGCCTTCGCGCTTCGGCTTGCGGTCGTCGCCCCAGCTCGTCGATGGCCCGCGTGCGCTATCGGTTCTCATCGGATCATATTTCGGCTTGCGATCCGCACGCGGCTTGTCGTCGAAATTCTTGGCGGCATACGGCTTGTCGCTGCGCGGACGCTCGCGTGGGCCGTCCTCCTTCCAGGACTTTCCCTTGTAGGAGTCCTTGGGCTTGAAGTCCGGCCGATCGCCATCCGATTTCTTGTCGAATTTGCGCGGACGCTTCGCTGCGTAATCGCGATCGGCATCACGCGGCATTGGCGAGACGGTGCCGCCTTCCGGACCGTTCGGCAGCGCATCGATGCGGATATTGTCTTCTTTGTCCGGGCGTTTGATCATGGTGACGAAACGCTCAGCAGCCGCGCCCGAAATCTCGAACTCGGTATTGCCGTCATAGATCTTGATCGCGCCAACATCGTTCTTTTCGATGCCGCCGCGGCGGCAGATCATCGGCAGCAACCAGCGCGCCTCGGCGTTCTTATGCCGACCGATGGCGGCACTAAACCAGCGGGAGCCCTCGCCCATCGGCTCGCTCTTCTTCGGCGTCTTGCGGACAGGTGCTCCGTCCTCGCCACGTTTGCGGCTGCCGGCACGGTCCTCGCGGTCGCGGGCACGGAATGTACCGGGATCCTCGACCTCTTCCGGCGACGGCAGGCGCGACCGATACAGCCGCGCCAGCGCGGTCGCGATGGTTTCCGCAGGATGCCGCTCGAGCAGCTTCTTTGCGAACGACAGATCGTCCTCATTCGCCGTGTCGTCGAAAATTGCGGCCGACAACATGCGCTCTTCATCGAGCACGCGGATCTCATCCACGGTCGGCGCGGCGGTCCACACGGCATCGGTTTCGGCGTGTTGCAACATGAACTCGGCGCGACGGCGACGTGACGGCGGCACCAGCAGAACGCTGACGCCCTTGCGGCCGGCGCGACCGGTACGGCCCGAGCGATGCTGCATCACTTCGGGATCGTTAGGCAATTCGGCATGGATGACGAGGCCGAGATTGGGCAGATCGATGCCGCGCGCGGCGACGTCGGTGGCGACGCAGATGCGCGCATGGCCATCACGCAGCGCCTGCAGCGCGTGGGTGCGCTCGCTTTGCGACAGCTCACCCGACAACGCGACCACCGAGAAGCCGCGCTCCAGCAGCACGCCCTGCAGATGCTTCACGGCATTGCGGGTGTTGCAGAACACGATCGAGGTCGGCGATTCGAAATAGCGCAGGATGTTGACGACGGCGTGATCGACATCGTTCGGCGATATGCGGATGGCACGGTATTCGATGTCCGAATGGCCACCCTCGGCGCCCGCGACTTCGATGCGAAAGGCGTTTGTCTGATATTCCTTGGCGAGATTGGCGATGCCGCGCGGCATGGTCGCCGAGAACAGCAGCGTACGGCGGCTCTCCGGCGTGGTCTCGAGGATGAACTCCATATCCTCGCGAAAGCCCATGTCGAGCATCTCGTCGGCCTCGTCGAGCACGACGGCCTTGATCTGCGAGATGTCGAGACGGTTGCGGCGCAGATGGTCGCACAGGCGACCGGGCGTGCCGACGACGATATGGGCACCGGAGGCCAGCGCGCGCTGCTCGGCGCGGGGGTCCATGCCGCCGACGCAGGAGACGACACGGGCGCCGGCCTGAGCGTAGAGCCAGGTCAGTTCGCCGTGCACCTGTAGCGCCAGTTCACGCGTCGGCGCCACAATCAGCGCCAGCGGCGCGCCGGCATTCGGCAGCCGCTCGGCGCCTTCAAGAAGGTCGGCAGCAATCGCGAGGCCATAGGCAACCGTCTTGCCGGAGCCGGTCTGCGCGGAAACCAGCAGATCGCGACCGACGGCTTCGTCGGCCAGCACGGCGGTTTGAACGGGAGTGGATTCGCTATAGTTGCGCTCAGCCAATGCACGGGCGAGCGCCGGGGGCGTCGATTCAAATGACACGGGATATGTAACCTTGGTTGCAGCAGGCCGCATGTTGCGGCCGGGACCCCCGCCGAAAGTCTCGGGGTTTCTCGAAATCGAGATACTTGGACCAAACGGAAGCGAATCAGCCGTCCTTCAATTGACGGTCACGTCGGGTCCAGGGAGTCCGGAGCGTATCGGGATGACCGGCTCTTACGCTGCTTTGCAGCAAAAAGCTAGTCCCACGGCAGGCCTCATAATTCGGAATGCGAACTTGCCGCCTTTTCGTCCTCCTTGCCACCCTCGTTCTTGAACGGCACCAGCAACCACAAGGTCAGGAACGTGAACAGAGAGATCACGATCGCAACATCATAGGCACCGAGCCCGACGGCAGCGCCCGTGGCTCCGGTCGCCCATAGGCTGGACGCCGTGGCCGTGCCGCGCACCGATCCGCCTTCTTTCAGAATGGCGCCGCCACCGATGAACCCCATACCGGTCATCAAGCCCTCGATGATGCGTGCCGTGCCTTCCGGGTGGCCATTGAGAATGCCTTCGGTCGCCTGGACGATGCCGCAGGTCGCCAGCGCCACCAGCGGAAACGTCCGCAAACCCGCACTGCGTTCGGCACGCTCGCGATTCCATCCGATCGGAAGCGCCAGGATATAAGCGATCGAAAGAGCAACAAGATGCGGCAAAACACCAAAGTGATCAGTTGTTTCCAGCAATGTTCTCACGTGAGCTCCGATGGTGTTCGCAAAGCGCTACAGAATGCCAAGCAGCGGCGGGCCGGTTAAACTCCGCTCAGTGAGTCGCAGTTCCATATGAATCCTGCTCATGCTCTCTCACAGCCAACCGGACCTCGCTTTGGAAACCTCGCTTTATCTTCCCGTAAAACGTTTCCTCGAAAGTCTAGGCTTTGCGGTGAAGGGTGAGATCGCGGGCTGCGATCTGGTCGCGCTGAAGGGCGACGATCCGCCCGTGGTGGTGATCGGCGAACTCAAGCTGTCGTTCAATCTCGAACTGATCCTGCAGGCGGTCGAGCGCGCCGGCGCCTGCGACGAACTGTGGATCGCCGCGAAGATGTCGATCCGCGGCAAAGGCCGCGAGAGCGATGCGCGGTACCGAAATCTGTGTCGTCGCCTCGGCTTCGGCATGCTCGGCGTGACCGATGCCGGCACGGTCGAGATCCTGGTCGAGCCTCCGACCGCTGCGCCACGACGCAATCCGAAGAAGCGCGCGCGATTGATCACCGAGCACAAAAAACGCATAGGCGACCCCGCCCTCGGTGGCAGCACGCGGACGCCGATCATGACGGCCTACCGCCAGCAGGCACTCGGCTGCGCTGCCGCTCTCGCAGCCGGCCCGCGGAACTTGAAAGAACTCAAGCCGACCTACCCCGATGCCCAGAAGATCCTGCATCGCAACGT
>SDZE01000416.1 GCA_004173095.1 Bradyrhizobiaceae bacterium | reverse complement strand
TCACCAGCAAGGGACGGCTCGCCGCCCCTGACGATGCTGACGTGGCGCAATCGATTGAGATCGGCAACGATCCTGTCGAGCCGCGCCTCGGTGTCAGGCCGGTCACCGAGGCCGGGACCGACGCTTGCGATCACCTCGCGCGCCAGGCGGATGGCGCTGCGATCTTCGGCTTCGACCCGCGGCCGCGCCTCCAGCACGAGGCGCGCGACATTGGCCATCAGGCCGAACGCCAGCACCACCCCGATGAGGCAATTGATCCGGGCGCGTAGCGACATGGTCCGCCACATGATTGTACTTTCACCCGCATATCGCCCGCGGCAGGGCCATCGCTTGACATGTTCATTTCAGCGGCGTTCAAATCAAACCACACGCGACCTTCGGTTGCCAGTCATGTGATCCGAAGGCATGACGATTGCGCTGCCACGGATGCAGCGCAACATCGAAGCAAAGTCAGCTGATAGAAGATCGTGGGAGGTCCTCATGCGCGTGCTGATCGTCGATGATCACCCCATCATCACCTCCGGCTGTCGCGCGGTGTTTTCCGACGATCCGGACATCGAATTGCTGGAAGCATCGGACGCCGCCAGCGGCGAGCAGATGTTTCTCACCGGCGATCCCGATATCTGCATCATCGACATCAACCTGCCGACGGTGTCCGGCTTCGAACTCGCAAGGCGCATTCAGGCGCGCGACAGCGACGCGCGCATCATCATGTTCAGCATGAACGACGACCCTGTTTTCGCCGCACGCGCGATCGAGGCCGGCGCCAAGGGATATGTTTCCAAGACCGGCGATCCGCTCGATCTCGTCGAGGCCGTGCATGAAGTCGCGCAAGGCGGCACCTATCTGCCACCGACCATGGCGCGCAATCTCGCTTTCGCGGGAACGGCATTGTCGCAAAGCCCGCTCGCCAAGCTCAATGCGCGCGAGCTGGAGATCCTGCGGCTGCTGGGCACCGGCAAGAGCCTTGCCGAAATTGCGTGGATGATCGATGCTTCCTACAAGACGGTGGCCAACACCTCATCCCTGATGCGGCAGAAGCTGGGGATCCGCAGCTCCGTCGAACTGGTGCGTTTCGCCATCGCAAATGGCATCGCCGCCCCGCAAACGCCCACAAGACCATCGACCCCGCGCCTGATTGAGCCTTCGAAATCATGACCATGCAAACAGTTTCACAGAATCGATGCTTCGCCGGCACCCAGGGCGTCTACAAACATGCCAGCACGGCGACCGGCACCGAGATGACGTTCTCGGTCTATGTCCCGCCGCATCCAGACGGCGCCAAGCTGCCGGTGGTGTGGTATCTGTCCGGCCTCACCTGCACCCACGCCAATGTCACCGAGAAAGGCGAGTTCCGCGCCGCCTGTGCCGAGCTTGGTCTGATCTTCGTGGCGCCGGATACCAGTCCGCGGGGCGCCGATGTGCCCGGCGATCCGCAGAACGCCTATGATTTCGGCCACGGCGCGGGCTTCTATGTCGATGCGACGCGCGAGCCGTTTGCGCGTCATTATCGGATGTGGAGCTATGTGACCGAGGAACTGCCACAGCTCGTCTGCGCGAACTTTCCAGCGGACGCATCCCGACAGTCGATCATGGGCCATTCCATGGGCGGGCATGGCGCCCTCACCGCGGCGCTGCGACATCCGGATCGCTACCGCGCCGCCAGCGCATTCGCCCCGATCGTCGCGCCGTCGCAGGTGCCATGGGGCACCAAGGCGCTCGGCGGTTATCTCGGCGATGACCAGGCGGCGTGGCGCAAGCACGATGCCGTGGCGCTGATCGAGGATGGCGCGCGCGTTCCGGAGCTGCTGGTCGATCAGGGTGAAGCTGACAATTTCCTGAGCGAGCAATTGAAGCCGGAACTGCTGCAGCGCGCCTGCAGCGCGGCCGGCATCGGACTGACGCTGCGCCGACAGCCCGGCTACGATCACAGCTATTACTTCATCTCGACTTTCATGGCCGATCACCTGCGCTGGCACGCGGCGCGCCTGAAGGCCTGATCACGGCGCTTGTGGCGCGCCATAACGCGGCGCCAGCAGGCGGTTGCGGATCAGATAGCCGGTCGCACGCGACCATGACTCGTCCGTATTGCCGCGGAAATCGGCGTTCATCGTCGTCACCAGCTGGCCGGTGTGAACGTTGCGCAGATAAATCCGCATGTTGAGAATGAGATTGGAGATCTTCTGCACCACGCCGGTGATCACCAGATCCGCTCCGATGTCCTGCGCCATCTGCACATCGCAGCCACCGCACGCCTGCAGGTTTTTCCCAAGCGCTGCAGCATTAAGGGCTGTCATGTCGAGCGTGTCGAAGCGGCCTGATCGGTTGAGCTCGTCGCGCAGCTGATTGCTGATCAGCACGAGCCGTGCATGCTCATCGTCGCGGGCCCCTTGCAGCTCGCCGTCGAGGCTGGTGTCGAGCAATTCAAAATCGAACACGGCGACCTTGGGTTCAGCGCATTGCGCTGACGTCACGGTCATGAGGAACAGTCCGGCAACCGCAAATGCTTTCATCGCACACCTCGGGTCGCTGTGGTCTTGCTTCCGTTGCTCTCGGCCTTTGTCTGAGGCGTGTCTGCAAGCTCTGACGTGACGTGGGGTTCCCCCATCCCGACCCTCCCCCGCAAGGGCGGGAGAGGGAGAAGAAGGCAAATGCGGCGCTGGCTGCGCGGCTGCAAATCTCAGGTTGCAAGCTACGCCAATTAGGTCATGTTTCAAGCCAGCTTCTTTTACCGGCGCCAAGCCGGAAAGGAACAGTCGGGAGGATCCATGGTCCGGTGGTTGATCGGCATGCTTGCGGCGTGCGCCGTGATCTCTTCCGCGCGGGCTGCCGAACCGGTGACGATCGGTATCGGCTATCTCGGCCATGCCGGCCTTAAGGCGACGCTTTCATTCGTCGAACTGCCATCGGAGGATGACGGCATCGCCGGCGCACGGCTCGCCATCGCGGATAACAATACGACCGGGACGTTTCTGAACCAGCGGTTTCGCCTCGACGACGCGCGCGTGAACGAGACTGATGATGCCGTGGAAGCCGCGCGCAAACTCGCCGCGCAAACTGCGTTCATCATCGCCGATCTGCCTGCGCCTGCGCTGCTGCGCGTGGCCGATGCCTTGCGCGACAGCGGCGTGACGCTGTTCAATATCGGGGCCAGCGACGACCGGCTGCGCGAAGCCGATTGCCGCGCCAATGTGATCCATATCGCGCCGACGCGCGCGATGCTTGCCGATGCGCTGGCGCAGTATCTGGTCTGGAAGCAATGGAAGCGCTGGCTCCTGGTGACCGGCTCGCATGACAGCGACAAACGCGAGGCCGATGCCTATCGTCGGGCCGCCGCCCGCTTCGGCGCCAAGATCGTGCAAGAGCGCGTTTTCGAGGACACCGGCGGCGCACGCCGGACAGATAGCGGCGTGACGCTGATCCAGCGCCAGATCCCGGTCTTCACCCAGCAGGCGCCGGCCTATGACGTTCTGATCGCGGCCGACGCGAACGAAGTATTCGCATCCTATCTGCCGTATCGCACCTGGGATGCGCGGCCGGTGGCGGGATCGGCAGGATTGCGCCCGACCAGCTGGGATGCCTCGCAAGATCAATGGGGCGCGGTTCAGCTGCAGAACCGTTTCATGAAGCTGAACGCGCGCCGCATGACGGCGCTGGACATGCAGGCCTGGCTCGCCACTCGGATGATCGGGGAAGCCGCGGCGCGCACCCATTCCGGCGACGGCAAGACCGTGCTCGCCTTTCTGAAGTCGCCAGAATTCTCCATCGCCGGCTTCAAGGGACAGCGCCTCACACTCCGCGACTGGAACCTGCAGCTGCGGCAGCCGATCCTGCTGGTGGACGGGCGCATGGTGGTTTCCGTTTCGCCGCAGGAAGGCTTCCTGCACCAGGTCTCCGAGCTCGACACGCTCGGGATCGATCGCCCCGAAAGCAAATGCAGGCTGCAATGATGATGCGTTCAGCGATGATGATCGGAGCGTGCCTGGCCGGATTCGCCGCGTCGCTGCTTCAGTCTATGCCCGCCGCAGCCTTTCTCGCTTACGTCTCGAACGAGAAGAGCAATACTGTCTCGGTCATCGATACGGAGACGTGGACCGTCACGGCGACCATCAAAGTGGGGCAGCGCCCGCGGGGTATCGATCTGACGCATGATGGCAAATCGGTGTTGGTCGCCGTCGGCGACGACGACACGGTGCAGGTGATCGACGTCGCAACGCGCAAGGTGATCGACTCGCTGCCCTCGGGGCCGGACCCGGAACTGTTCGTGCAGAACGCTGCCGGCACCATCCTTTACGTCGCCAACGAGAACGACAACACGGTCACCGTGATCGATATCGACAAGCGCGCGCGTGTTGGCGAGGTTCAGGTGGGCGTCGAGCCCGAAGGCATGGCGATCAGTCCCGATGGCAAGATCCTGATCAACACCTCCGAAACCACCAACATGGCGCATTTCATCGACACCACGACGCGTGCCATCGTCGCCAATGTTCTGGTCGATGCGCGCCCGCGCTTCGCCGAGTTCAAGCGCGACGGATCGGAACTGTGGGTGTCGTCGGAGATCGGCGGCACGGTTTCGGTGATCGACCCGGTGAAGCGCGCCGTCATCCACAAGATCGAGTTCGAGATTGCCGGCCTGCGGCGTGAGGCGATTCAGCCGGTCGGGATCGGTATGACGAAAGATGCCAAGCTCGCCTTCGTCGCGCTCGGCCCCGCCAATCGCATCGCGGTGGTCGATGTCGTGACCCGCAAGGTGCTCAAATATCTGCTGGTTGGCCAGCGTGTCTGGCATCTCGCCTTCACGCCCGACGAGAAATATCTGCTGACCACCAATGGCGTCTCCAATGATGTGTCGGTGATCGACGTCGCCGCGCAAAAAGTGATCAAGACCATCCAGGTCGGCGAATTGCCCTGGGGCATCGCCATGGCGCGACCATGAACGCGATCGCCCGGCAATTCGACACGACGTCGACACTAGCGCAAGCGGGGGCGGCAGCCATCCCCGCGCTGTCCGTCGCCGGCGTCGGCCACGCCTATGGCGATCGGCGCGTTCTGACGGATGTGTCCTTCGACGTCGCTCCAGCACGTTTCACCGCCCTGCTCGGCCTGAACGGCGCGGGCAAGAGCACTTTGTTTGCATTGATCACGCGGCTGTTCGCCATCCAGACCGGCCGCATTGCCGTGCTCGGCCACGACATGAGCAACCATCCTGGCAACGCGCTGCGCGCGCTCGGCGTGGTGTTCCAGCCGCGCACGCTCGATCTCGATCTCTCGGTCACGCAGAACCTGCTTTATCATGCTGCTCTGCAGGGTATCCCGCGTCGCGAGGCGCGAATGCGCAGCCATGACGTTCTGGCGCGGATCGGACTTGGCGATCGCGCCAACAGCAAAGTGCGGGTGCTCTCGGGTGGCCAGATGCGCCGCGTCGAGATCGCGCGGGCGCTGCTGCACCAGCCGAAGCTCCTGCTGCTCGACGAAGCCACCGTCGGGCTCGACGTGCAAGCCCGCGCCGACATTATCGCGCATGTGCGCATGCTGGTCGCCCAGCAAGGGATCAGCGTGTTGTGGGCGACGCATCTGCTCGACGAAGTCACCGCGCAGGACGATCTGGTCGTGCTCCATCACGGCCACGTGCTGGCGGGCGGCCCTGTGTCACGCATTCTGATGGAGAATGATGCAACCGATCTCGACACCGCCTTTCGCCGCATCACGACGACATTCGATCGCAGAGCGACGCCATGAGCATGCCCGCAACTTCGTCGATTTCCGCGCCTCTCGGTATCGGCGCCTATCTGACCTGCCTCCTCGGCATCCTGTGGCGGGAATCGCTGCGCTTCCTGCATCAGCGTGAGCGTTTCGTCTCGGCCCTGGTTAGACCGCTGGTCTGGCTGTTCATTTTCGCCGCGGGATTCCGGCAGGTGCTCGGCATCTCGATCGTGCCGCCTTACGAGACCTACATCCTTTACGAGGTTTACATCACGCCCGGCCTGATCGCGATGATCCAGCTGTTCAACGGCATGCAGTCGTCGCTCTCCATGGTCTATGACCGTGAGATGGGCAACATGCGCACCCTCTTGGTCAGCCCGCTGCCGCGCTGGTTTTTGCTGCTGTGCAAGTTGCTGGCGGGCATGCTGGTGTCACTGTTGCAGGTCTTTGCATTCTTGCTGATCGCCTGGTTCTGGGACATCACGCCGCCGCCGATCGGCTATCTCACGGTGATCCCCGCGCTCATGCTGTCCGGACTGATGCTGGGGGCACTCGGCATGCTGATATCGTCCGCGATCCGGCAACTCGAGAGTTTCGCCGGCGTGATGAACTTCGTGATATTTCCGATGTTCTTCGCCTCCTCCGCACTCTACCCGCTATGGCGCGTACAGGAGGGCAGCCCGATGCTGTATTATGTCTGCCAGCTCAATCCGTTCACCCATGCGGTCGAACTGATCCGCTTCGCGCTCTACGAGAAGATCAACTGGCTCTCGCTGATGGTGGTCGCCGGGTGCGCGGCGGTCTTCACGCTGGGAGCCGTGATGGCCTATGATCCCGGCCGCGG
>SDZE01000191.1 GCA_004173095.1 Bradyrhizobiaceae bacterium | reverse complement strand
CCCATGGCCAGCACCTTGCCTTCGGCCATCACCATCACCCGGGTACACAGCGACATCACGAATTCCATATTGTGCTCGATCACCACGAAGGTGGCGCGCTTTTCCTGATTGATGGCGCGGAGCCTATCCTTCAGATCGGCCAGCATGGTGAGATTGACGCCGCCGGCGGGCTCATCCAGCAGCACCAGCCGCGGCCCGCCCATGAAGGCCATCGCGGCGTCCAGGAGCTTCTGCTGGCCGTAAGACAAACCACCCGCCGGCTCATTGGCGAGATGGTCGAGCTTGAAGAAGCCGATCATCTGGTCGGCGGCCTCGCTCAGTCCGGCATCGGAGGGGCCGAGCAGGCGCGTCAGCATATTGCCCTGATGCTCCTGGCCGGCGAGGATCAGGTTCTCGCGCACCGACAGTTTCGGGAACACCTGCAGCAATTGAAACGTGCGGCTGACGCCGAGCTTGTTGAGCTCCGATGGCCGCAGGCCGGTGACCACCTTGCCGTCCACCTTGACCTCGCCGTCGCTCGGCGTGAGCTGGCCGAGGATGCAGTTGAACAAAGTGGACTTGCCGCAGCCATTGGGACCGATCAGGCCGAGGATCTCGCCCTCGTGGACGTCGAACGAGACGCCGTTGACGGCGTGGATGCCGCCAAAACTCTTGCTGATATTGCTGACTTCGAGCACCGCGCTCATGGCGTCACCTCCAGCTTGGCCTTGGCCACTGCGCGCTGCGCGGAGGCCGCCTTGGTGCGACGCTCGGCCATGAAGCGATCGAGGATGCCGAGGATGCCGGTCGGCGAATAGATCAAGAGCGCGATGACCGCCACGGCATAGATCATCAGATAGTAGCCCTGGGTGAAGCGCAGCCATTCCGGCAGCAGCACGGCGATCATGGCGCCCAGAAACGGCCCGAAGAAGAAGCCGGCGCCGCCGACGATCACCATCATCAGGAGGTCGAGCGAGAGCGACAACTGGAACGGCACCGGATCGACATATTGCGTCAGCGGCGCATACAGCGCGCCGGCGACGCCACCGAGCGCCGAGCCGATGGCGAATGCCATCAAGGTGTAGCGGCGGGTGTCGATGCCGAGCGATAGCGCCCGCACCGGGTTTTCGCGCAGCGCCACGAAGGCGCGGCCCCAAGGCGAGCGGATCAGCCACCACACCGCCAGCGAGACAATGCCGAGCGAACCCAGGCAGACGTAATAGAACGGCAGCGGGCGTCGGGTCGGATAGCCGAAGATCTCCGGGCGCGGAATGGTGCTGATGCCGTAGATGCCTTTGGTGAGCCACTCCTCGTTGCGGAACACCAGGAAGGCCAGCGTAGAGAACGCCAACGTCACGAATGCCAGATAATGATGCTGCACGCG
>SDZE01000228.1 GCA_004173095.1 Bradyrhizobiaceae bacterium | reverse complement strand
CGATATCCCCGATCCCGTGACCGGACATGCGCTCCACTTGTTGAGGGGTGTGTGAAAACAGTTCGGATGTGACGAAAGCAAGACGTCAAACGGCGCGAATCTGGCTCATTTCTAGGCGTATACCGCCGTTTCGCCTTCAAGTTTAACGGTTACCATACGTATAGACATAGCAGCATCCCGCATCCGGGAGGCGTTCGTTCAATACCTATTGAAATTAGCTTTTCCAGATACGCGCCATGAGTGCAATCCGACGCCTCGCAATCGCGCAACTCGGGGCGCGCGGGACATCGACCACGCCCACTTCGCTCCGCCCACGAGAGGAGCGTTCGCCAATGTTGGCAGCAGAACGAAAGTTTACTTCCCGGCGCGCTTCAGCAGGAAGACGCCCTGCTCGCCGAACAGATTCCAGAACCACCATGGCGCGTTGAGACGCAGCGGGCGGCCATGCAGATCGAGCGCCACGGCGCGCTCCATCTTCACATGGATGTCATCGCACAGATGCACGAAGTCCTTGATGGTACAGAAATGGATGTTGGGCGTGTCGTACCAGGTCGCCGGGAGGTTCTCGGTGCGCGGCATGCGCCCGCCGACCAACAGCTGCAGCCGCATCCGCCAGAAACCGAAATTCGGAAACGACACGATGGCACTGCGGCCGATGCGCAAGAGATTCTCCAGCACCACGCGCGGTTGCCGCGTGGCCTGCAGCGTCTGCGACAGGATGACATAGTCGAATGCATCATCGGGATAGTTGACGAGGTCGGTGTCGGCATCGCCCTGCACCACCGCAAGACCCTTACCGACGCATCGATTGACGCCTTCGCGCGACAGTTCGATGCCGCGGCCATCGATGCCGCGGCTTTCCAGCAGTTGCAATAGATCGCCATCGCCGCAGCCGACATCGAGCACCTTGGCGCCGGATGGGATCATCTCGGCAACGAGGACGTGGTCGCCGCGATAGCTGTCGAGTGATGGCGAGGCCGGGCGCGCCAGGCTGAAATGCAGGCCTTGTTGTTGCACGGTCATTGGCTCGCCTCCCGCACGGGAAGTCCGCGCACGGCGGCCGCCGAATTCAGAAACGCGTCGGCGATGTCGAGAAACTCCGATACGTCGAGCAGGAAAGCGTCGTGGCCCCTGTCGGTCTCGATCTCGGCAAACGACACACGCACGCCGCCGGCATTCAGCGCATGCACAACGTCACGTGATTCCGCGGTCGGAAACAGCCAGTCCGATGTGAACGACATCAGGCAGAACCGTGTCTTGGTATCGCGAAACGCTTCGGCGAGCTTGCCGTCGTGATCCGCCGCGATGTCGAAATAATCCATTGCGCGCGTCAGATAGAGATACGAGTTCGCATCGAAGCGCTCGACGAAAGACGAACCCTGATAGCGCAGATAACTTTCGACCTGGAAATCAGCGTCGAACGAGAAGGTCGGCAATTCGCGATCCTGCATGCGGCGGCCGAATTTGCGGTGCAGGGCGGCGTCGGACAGATACGTGATATGCGCTGCCATGCGCGCGACCCCGAGACCGCGATGCGGATGGGTGCCCTCCTCGAAGTAGCGTCCGCCACGCCAGTCGGGATCGGCCATCACCGCCTGGCGGCCGAGTTCGTGGAACGCGATGTTCTGCGCGGAATGCTTGGTGCTGCAGGCCACCGCCAGTGCGGAGAATACGCGCTCCGGATAGGCCGCCGTCCATTGCAGCGTCTGCATGCCGCCCATCGAGCCGCCGACCACGCTGAACAATTGCGCGATGCCCAGGCGATCGATCAGCATGGCCTGAGCGCGCACCATGTCGGGGATGGTGATGACCGGGAAATCGAGGCCCCAGATCTTGCCGGTGGCGGCATTGAGCGAAGCCGGGCCGGTCGAGCCCATGCAGCCGCCGAGCACATTTGAACAGATGATGAAATAGCGCTCGGTATCGAGCGCCTTGCCCGGGCCGACCATGGTGCCCCACCAACCCGGCTTGCCGGTGACGGGGTTGGTGTTGAAGACATGCTGGTCGCCGGTGAGCGCATGGCAGATCAGGATGGCGTTGGATTTGTCGGCATTGAGCGTGCCGTAGGTCTGGTAGGCGATCTGGAACGGCGCCAGATCGACGCCGCAGTCGAGCCGCAACGGCTCATCGGGACCGAACTTCGCCACCAGCGAGGTCGGATTGTTGGCCTCCTGGCTGCGGTCCTCGGGCCGGACCGACACGCTTTTCAAGGGCTGGACGCTGACCATCTCAATACCCGGCTCCCTCGCGGGAGTCCTCCACACGGATACCGGGCATGAAAAACCCGGCCTGAACATACGGTTCGGCCGGGATCAATCGTCCCCGGCCTGTTTAGCGAGTTGTTTAACGTGGCTGCAAGCCGGCCGGCTCAAATGACCACGGAGTAGGCAGAAAGATTAGTCCCGCCTCGACCACCCGTCAATACACGCCAATATAGGGTGAGCATGGACGCTTTGCCCAAGGGGCAACCGAAACGGCAAGCGTTAGAAGAGCCGTCAGGTTTTCTTTGCTTTCACCCCCGGTGTTACCTAATCAGGGCCCTGTCAGCCCCAGTTGCCCAGGATTGTCGCCCAAGGTCGTCGCTCAAGGTCCGTTTTCATGTCGAAACTGCCCCCCGCTCCGCCGTCCCTGAATGAGCTCCGCCAGGAGATCGACAGCATCGACGCGCAGGTGCATCAGCTTTTGATGTCGCGCGGTGACATCATCGACAGGCTGATCTCGGTGAAGCAGACCCAGGAGGTCGGTTCCGCATTCCGCCCGGCGCGTGAGGCCGACATGATGCGCCGGCTGGTGCAGCGCCACCGCGGCATCCTGCCGATCGACACCGTCGAGGGCATCTGGCGCGTCATCATCTCCACTTTTACCTATGTCCAGGCGCCGTTCTCGCTGCATGCGGATCTGTCGCTCGGCGAGAGCGCGATGCGCGATTCCGCGCGTTTCCATTTCGGCTTCACGGTGCCCTACATCTCGCATTTCAGCGCCGTGGCGGCGGTGGAAGCCGTGGCCAAGTCCAAGGGCGACCTCGCGCTGGTCTCCGCGACCTCGGGCCAGACGCCGTGGTGGCATGAACTGGAGCGCGACGGTGTGCCGAAGATCATCGCCCGCCTGCCCTTCATCCAGCGCGCCGACCATCCGGCCGCGTTGCCGGTGTTCGTGGTGTCCCGCGTTGCCGACAGCGCCATGGTCACCGAGGTGGAATGCTGGAGCATCCGCGTCTCCGGCTGGAATGCGGAGATCGCCCGTGCGCTGGCACCATTGGCCGATGTGGTCGTGGTGCCGGATACCGCTTTCGACGGTGCGTCCTTGCTGGTGTCCATCAGCACGCCCCAGACCTTCGACGGCATCAAGGCTGCCCTGATCGCAGCGGGAGCCTCGGTGCGGTCCTCCGCCCTCGTCGGCAGCCACGCAACCCGCTATACGGTGCCCGCAGACGGCGCGCCGAACGCCTGACCAATCCAGACTACCCGGAGCCACCCCCATGTCCCGCCCCGTGCCGAAAGCCGGCATTCTCGATATCGCGCCCTACACCCCGGGCAAGACCCCCGTGCCGGAAGCCGGCCGCAAGGTGTACAAGCTGTCGGCCAACGAGACGCCGTTCGGCCCCTCGCCGCACGCCAAGGAGGCTTTTGCCAAGGTCGGCACGCATCTGGAAGATTATCCGGAAGGCACCTCGAAGGTGCTGCGCGAGGCCATCGGCAAGCGTTACGGCCTCGACCCCGATCGCATCATCTGCGGCGCCGGTTCGGATGAAATCCTGAACCTGATCGCGCATGTCTATCTCGGCCCCGGTGACGAAGCGATCCACACCGAATACGGCTTCCTGGTCTATCCCATCGCCACCATGGGCAATGGCGCCACCAATGTCGTCGCCAAGGAAATCGAGTTCACCTGCAATGTGGACGAGATCCTGAAATGCGTGACGCCGAAGACGAAACTGGTCTGGCTCGCCAATCCGAACAATCCGACCGGCAGCTATCTGCCCTATGCGGAAGTCAAACGCCTGCGCAACGCGTTGCCGGATCACGTCCTGCTGGTGCTCGACGCGGCCTATGCCGACTATGTCGACAAGCCGGACTATGACAGCGGCCTCGAGCTGGCCCAGACCACCGAGAACACCGTGGTGTGCTACACCTTCTCGAAGGTCCACGGCCTCGCCGCATTGCGCATCGGCTGGATGTTCGGCCCCGAGCACATCGTGGACGCGATGAACCGCGTGCGTGGTCCGTTCAACGTTTCGGCACCGGCGATGCTCGCGGCCAAGGCGGCGATCGAGGATACCGATCACGTCGAGATGTCGCGCAATTTCACCGTGAAATGGCGTGATCTCCTGACCGAGGAGATCACTAGGCTGGGCCTCAAGGTGACGCCGAGCGTGGCGAATTTTATCCTGATCCATTTCCCGACCACGCCCGGCAAGACTGCGGCCGACGCCGATGCCTTCCTGACCAAACGCGGCCTGGTGCTGCGCGCGGTCTCCAGCTACGGCCTGCATCAGTCGCTGCGCATGACGCTGGGCACCGCCGAAGCTAACGAGCTTGTGCTCGCCGCCTTGCGCGAATTCATGCAACGCAATGACTGACGCGCCGCTCTTCTCACGCGTGACGCTGATCGGGCTCGGCCTGATCGGCTCGTCGCTGGCGCGCGGCATCCAGCAGCTCGGCCTTGCCGGCGAACTCGTCGCCACCGATGCCTCGCCGGAGGTCCGTGTCCGCGCTGCCGAAATCAAGCTCGCCGATCGTATCGCCGACGACAATGCGTCGGCGGTGCAGGACTCTGACCTGATCATTTCCTGCGTGCCCGTCGGCCGTGCCGGCGACGTCGCGCAAAGCATTGGCGCGCATCTGAAGCCGGGGGCGATCATTTCCGACGTCGGCTCGGTCAAGGCTTCGGTGTTTCAGGCGATGGCCGAGCATCTGCCGGACAACGTCCACTTCATCCCCGCGCATCCGGTTGCCGGCACCGAGAACTCCGGTCCGGATTCCGGCTTCGCCGAACTGTTCATGAATCGCTGGTGCATCCTGACGCCGCCGGACGGCGCTGATCCCGCCGCCGTCGAGAAACTATCGGCGCTGTGGTCCGCCCTCGGCGCCAATGTCGAGATCATGGGCGCCGCCCATCATGACCTGGTGCTCGCCGTCACCAGCCATCTGCCGCATCTGATCGCCTACACCATCGTCGGCACGGCCGACGAGTTGGAAGACGTGACACGCTCAGAAGTTCTCAAATTCTCCGCCGGCGGCTTTCGCGATTTCACCCGTATCGCGGCGTCCGATCCCACCATGTGGCGCGACGTGTTCCTGACCAACAAGGACGCGGTGCTGGAAATGCTCGGCGCGTTTCAGGAAGACCTGTCGAAGCTCACCCGTGCGATCCGCAGGGGTGATGGCGAGACGCTGTTCGAGCATTTCACCCGCACGCGTGCGATCCGGCGCGGAATCGTGAGCATCGGCCAGGACGAAGCCGCTGCAGACTTCGGCCGCAAGCATGCGGCGTTGAAGAAGAAATAATCTGTAGGGTGGGCAAAGGCGCCGTTGCGCCGTGCCCCCCGTCACACCCCTGGCCGCGATGGTGGGCACGCTTCGCTTTGCCCACCCTACAGACCTTGCGGCGTCATCGCGCCCTCAGAACAACGGCGGGATCTGCGCGACTTTCAACGGCCCGAAAAACACCGCGCCATCGACGAATTTCAGCGGAAACGCCCGCGCAGGCTTGCCTTCCAGGGTGGCCGGGGCGCCGATCGAATTCACGCCCGCAGCCAGCCCCGCACCTGCATTCTTGCGCGCGAAATTGCCGAGCCCCGGGATCGCACGGTCCAGCGCGCCAAGCAGGTTGTTCACGTCCTGAGACTTCACGCCCGGCGCGAGACGATCCAGCGCCTCCTGCGGCACGCCCATTTCCAGCAGCTTGTCGATGCCCAGCGCATTGATCGCCTTGTCGAGCCCGGCCACCGTCATCTGCAATTCACCGTCGAGATTGCCCGCCGCCGTAATACCGAGCGAGCCGGTCGCCAGCGAGATGATGTCGCCCTGCTGCACCCGCGACTGCGTGATCTCGAGCCGGCCGCCGGCCGCCTGGATCTCGCGAAACCGCTGCGGCCATGGCTTCGGCGACAGATCCGTCAGCCCGGAAATCTGCGCGCGGATATCCGTATCGAAGGGTGCGGCCAGCAGCGGGTGGACATCGGCAATCGAACCGCTGGTGATGCGCAGCGCAGTCTCGATGGCCGGGTTCGCAGGGGTCGATGTCGCCGCCGTGCGGCCGTTGAGCACGACGCGCTTGGCGCGCACGGTCGGTGCCTGCACGGTGCCGGCAAAGCCGGCGCCTTGAACTCGGCGATCAGCATGCGCGGCGTGTAGATCTGCGCCACCACGAGAATCTCGCCGAGTTTCGCGGTGACGGGAATCTGCGTGACATTCTGCGTCGCCGTTTGCGCCTGCAGCGATACGCTGACACCGTCGCAGCGCACTTCGAGCCGAAACGGGAAGCCGGAGACAGAGCGATTGGCGCACTCATATTTGCGACCGGCCGCGGCTTCGCGCGCCTGCCACAGGCCGACATTCTCATCGACCTTGGACGCGGCAAAGAACCAGAACCCGGTCCATGCGAGCGAGATAAGGACAACGACAACAGGCATAAAGAAGAGAAGCCCGAGGCGACGGCGGCGAGGTTCAAGAATATCTGACATGGGCGGACCTAGATCGCAGGAATTTGTCAAATCGGCGGTGGAATGGCGATTTGGAGCCAAACGGGTGGCAGGGTGGCTGGAAAGCCCTTCGCACGATCGACCGGTTTCTGCTAGTGCGACCCCATGACCCCGCTCAATTCGCCTGCGCCTGTCTCTGATCATGACCTTTGGGTGTTCGGTTACGGTTCGCTGATGTGGCGGCCGGGCTTCGACTTCGTGGAGCAGACGCCGGCCCGGCTGATCGGCGAACATCGCGCACTCTGCGTCTATTCCTTTGACCATCGCGGCACGCCGGAAAAGCCAGGCCTGGTGCTCGGTCTCGACCGCGGCGGTGCCTGCCGCGGCATCGCCTTTCGCGTCGCTGCCGCCAACAAGGAGGCGACGATCGCGTATTTGCGCGAGCGCGAGCAGACCACCGGCGTATATCGCGAGGTGATGCGTTCGGTCTGGCTCGATGACGAGGCACGCTCGCGCGTGAGCGCACTGACCTATGTGGCCGATCGCAGCCACGTGCAATATGCCGGCCGTCTGTCGATCGCCGAACAACTGCGTTGCGTGCGGCAGGGCCACGGCCGCTCGGGCAACAATCGGGATTACGTGCTGTCGACGGTGGCATCCATCGAGGCGCAGGGATTTCGGGACGCGCAGCTGCACAAACTGGCGCTGATGCTGCATGAGTGAGAAGTAACGCTCCGCTTCTCCCTCCCCCAAGCCGCGAAGTGGCGCCGTGGGAAGGGTGGATCGAGGCGAGCGTTCAGCGAGAGTTGAGACGGGTGGGGTCTCTCCACACGGGACGTCAGAGCGTGGGGAGAGACCCCACCCGTCCTTCGCTGCGCTCAGGCCACCCTCCCCACGGCGCGGCTACGCCGCTTGGGGGAGGGAGAAGAAAGCGGAGCGCCGTTACAACTACTCCTTCACCGCCACATCGGGCACCCGCCCGAAAATCTTCGCCTGCTCCGCACGGCCTTCCGCCACCAGCCGATCCGTCGCCGTCTCGATTCGTTCGGCGAGCAACGGCAGAAACGCCTTGCGGTCCATGCCTGCCGGCAGCGGTTCGAGAAACTCGACCACCAGCGTGCCGGGATAGCGCAGGAAGGTGCGGCGCGGCCAGAACAGGCCGGAATTCAGTGCCACCGGCAGACACGGTTCGTTGCTCATCGTATAGATCTGCGCGACGCCGCTCTTGTAGTCCGGTGGCGCGCCGACCGGGCGACGGGTGCCTTCGGGAAAGATGATGAGCTGACGACCGCCACGGATCGCGACTGCGGCGCGCTTGCTCATATCCATCAACGCGCGGACGCCGCCGCTGCGGTTGACCTCGATCATCTTCGACTTGATCAGATACCAGCCGAAGAACGGAATTCTGCCCAGCTCGCGCTTGTAGATGAACAGCGGCGAATCAAAAAACTGTAGCAGCGCGAAGGTTTCCCACATCGACTGGTGCTTCGATGCGACGATCAGCGGGCCGTCGGGAATATTGTGACGCCCGCGCACCTCGAACCGGGTGTTGCAGACCACGCGCATCAGCCAGATGCTGCTGCGTCCCCACATCTTGGCGACGCCCATGAAGACGCGCGGCGGCAACGGCAGGGTCGGGATTGCGACCAGAATCCAGAACACCAGCAAGGCGTAGAACAGCACCTGATAGATGAGCGAACGCAGGAATATCATGTCTTCAAACTTCGCTCGGTCTCTTTGTTCTGAACAAGTGGCGTTGAATCAGTTGCCCGACGTCACCGGCTTGCGTGGCGCAGGCTCGGGGAGTTCGCCACTGTCCGGCATCAGATCGATGCCGATATTGGCCAGCCGCACCCGCGCTTCGGCCGCGAGGAATTTCACATATTCCGATAACAGCAAACG
>SDZE01000199.1 GCA_004173095.1 Bradyrhizobiaceae bacterium | reverse complement strand
TACACGCGCGACGAGGTCGCCGCTGCCGTCGCCGTACTGCCGGTGATCGAAGTCGTCTCCAGCCGTTTCCGCGATCCGCTCGCCCGGCCGAAGCTCGAACAGCTCGCGGATTGCGGCATCAATGGCGGGCTGGTCATCGGCCCTGAGATCGCCGACTGGACGCATCTCGATCTGCCGAAGTTGCACATGACCTTCATCGTCAACGGCGAAACGCGGCTCGCCAGCGAGGGCGGTCATCCCACCGACGATCCGCTGGCCGGCGCCGTGACGCTGGCTAATCTGCAGCGGACGGCAGCAGGGGTGACGGCTGGACAGATCGTCACCACCGGCAGTTGGACCGGGCTGCCGTTCCTCAAACCGGGCGATCACTGCATCGTTCGGTTCGAGGGACTCGGCGAGGCTGAAGTCGTGTTCGACGCTTAGCGGCTGCGACTACTTCGGCGGTCCGAAGTCCGGCATCGCCGGCATCTCGATCTGCGGGATGTCGATCTTCACATTGGTGGTGTCGATCGCCGATGTGTCGATCCAGTAGGTCACGAGGCCGGGCCACCAGATCACGATGATGACAAGGATGATCTGCATCGCCACCCAGGGCAGGGCGCCGATATAGATGTCGCGGCTTTTCACTTCGGGCGGGGCGATGCCGCGCAGATAGAACAGCGCAAAGCCGAAGGGCGGATGCATGAACGAAGTCTGCATGTTGACGCAGAGCAGCACGCCGAACCACACCAGATCGATTCCGAGCTTGGCGGCGACCGGCGCCAGCAGCGGGATGATGATGAAGGCGATCTCGAAGAAGTCGAGGAAGAACGCCAGGAAGAACACGAAGATGTTGACGAAGATCAGGAAGCCGATGGCGCCGCCGGGCAGGCCGGTCAGCAGATGCTCGATCCAGCGCGCGCCGTCCATGCCTTGAAACACGAGGCTGAAACAGGTCGAGCCGATGAGGATGAACACCACCATCGAGGTCAGGCGCATGGTCGAGGTCATCGCCTGATCGACCAGCGGCCAGGTCAGGCGGCGATGCAAAGCGGCCAGGACCATGGCGCCGACGGCGCCCATGGCGCCGGCTTCGGTCGGGGTGGCCAGACCCATGCCGATGGTGCCGAGCACCAGGAAGATCAGAACGATCGAGGGGATCATGCCCCACAGCACGCGGCTGACCAGCTTCCAGTCCATCGGCTCGCGATGCTCTTCCGGAATCGGCGGCATCGCATTCGGGCGCAGGAACGACAGCACGACGATGTACAGGATGAAGATCACGACCTGCAGGATCGAGGGGCCGATGGCGCCGAGATACATGTCGCCGACTGAACGGCCGAGCTGGTCGGCCAGCACGATCAGCACCAGCGACGGCGGGATCAACTGGGTGATGGTGCCGGACGCCGCGATCACGCCGGTGGCGACTTTCATGTCGTAGCCGTAGCGCATCATGATCGGCAGCGAGATCACGCCCATGGCGATCACCGAGGCCGCGACCGTGCCGGTGATGGCGCCGAGCACGGCGCCGACCAGGATCACGGCGTAAGCAAGGCCGCCCGGCACCTTGCCGAACAGCTGGCCAGTGCCTTCGAGCAGATCCTCGGCCAGGCCGCAGCGCTCCAGAATTGCGCCCATGAAGGTGAAGAACGGGATCGACAGCAGCAGGTCGTTGGAGATCGTGCCGTAGAACCGGAACGGCAGTGCCTGCAGGAACGACGGATCGAAGTGGCCCGTGAAGATGCCGAGAATGCCGAAGAACAGGCCGACCGCAGCCAGTGAAAACGCGACCGGGAAGCCGAACACCATGAAGATGATCATGGTGCCGAACATCAGCGGGGGCATCACGCCGTAGGAAAACATCGTTATTCCCTGACTATCAGAATGGAGCTGTCGAATGATCGCAGCGGTGCCGCTGCAACAAAGAAAATGCCGCTATTGCAGCGGCGCTTCGTAATGGGTGTCGATCTTGACGAGGCCGGCGAGGGCGGCAATGCGCTTGGCAAGCTCGGCAGCTCCCTGCAGAAACAGCAGGCCGAAGCCGACCGGCAGCACCAGTTTGACCGGCCACAGGATCAGTCCCCCGGCATTGCTGGAGACTTCCTGCGAATTCCATGAGTTCACAAAAAACGGCGTGGTCATGTAAGTGAGATAGGCCATCGCCGGCAGCAGAAAGACGCACAGGCCGATGATGTCGATCCACAAGCGCGCCCGGTCGGACACCGCGGAATACAACAGATCGACGCGGACATGCTCGTTGAGCCGCAGGGTTTGCGAGGCGCCGAAGAACACGATCCCGGCGAACATGTACCACTGGATCTCGAGCCAGCCGTTCGATGAGTAGTTGAACAGATACCGGATGGTCGCGTTGCCGGCGCTGACCAGGCAGGCCAGCAGCACAAGCCATTTGGCGACATAGCCGAAGGCGTCGCTCAAAGCGTCGATGACGCGCGTTATCCTGAGTAGATCCACCGATTCCCCCGCCTGTCGCTACGCTCCCGCTTCTGTCGTCTTTCCCACTGAGAAAGCGCGGCTTTTTCCGCTGAGCGAAGTTACGCGGCGGCACCATTTCAGCGCGTCACGCGCGCGTCAATTGGAAATTAGGTGCGGTATACAAGCCTTTGGTCGAGGTGCCGGACGGTGCAGGTGTCATTCCGGAGCCGTCCCGGCGCCGACGTCCGGCCGGCTCTGCCGAACCAGTCGGGCTAGCCGCCGGTCACGCTCATATGCCGGCTGACGCTCGGGCGGTTATGGCGGCGGTCGATGATGAAGTCGTGGCCCTTCGGCTTCAGCCCGATGGCCCGGTCGATCGTCGCGTTCAGCAGATCGTTGTCGGCCGATGCGCGCAGCGGCCTGCGCAGGTCGGAGGCGTCCTCGTGGCCGAGGCAGGTATGGATGGTGCCGGTGCAGGTGATGCGGACGCGATTGCACGATTCGCAGAAATTATGCGTCATCGGCGTGATGAAGCCGATCTTGCCGCCAGTCTCCGCGACGCGGACGTAACGCGCCGGGCCGCCGGTGTCGTCGGCCAGGTCGGTCAACGTGAATTTCTCGGCCAGTCGCGTCCGCAGCAGCGACAGCGGCACATACTGGTCGATGCGACCTTCGCCGATGTCGCCCATCGGCATGACCTCGATCAGCGTCAGCGCCATGTCCTTGCCATGCGCCCATTCGATCAGCGACGGAATTTCGGCTTCGTTGAGGTTCTTCAACGCGACCGCATTGATCTTGACGGCAAGCCCCGCCGCGCGCGCCGCCTCGATGCCGTCGAGCACCTTGCCGAGATCGCCCCAGCGCGTGATAGTCTTGAACTTGTCGGCATCGAGCGTGTCGAGCGAGACATTGATGCGCTTGACGCCGCAATCGGCGAGTTCGGCGGCATATTTCGACAGCAGCGAGCCATTGGTGGTGAGCGTCAGCTCTTTCAGCGCGCCGCTCTTCAGGTGGCGCGACAGCGAGCGCACCAGGCTCATCACGTTACGACGCACCAGCGGTTCGCCACCGGTGAGGCGCAGCTTCGTCACGCCTTTCGCGACAAAGGCCGAGCACAGCCGATCAAGCTCTTCGAGCGTCAGCAGATCGGCTTTCGGCAGGAAGGTCATGTCCTCGGACATGCAATAGAAGCAGCGCAGGTCGCAGCGATCCGTCACCGACACCCGCAGATAGCTGATCCGCCGGCCGAACGGATCGGTCATGGCGGAGGAGGTGTGTGCGGGAGCGAGTTCAGATACCGACATTCAAACGCCTTGCTTCAGCACGCGCCGTTGCAGGCAACGGGCGGCATGATGGCTACCCGTTCAATGTAGTCACGCAACATGGCCGGCACAATCGCAGCAGACGGGCTGACGCCGTCTATGAGGCGATTTGAAACACCAATGAAACGTCATGCGGCGAGCAGGATCGCGCCCCTGCGCGATCTGCTCAATGCCATCAGCGCGGGGCGGGGAATGGCGAAGTGCCGGCCTCGGCGGGAGCTGCGGCCGCGGCAGGAGCTGCCGCACGCTTCTTGGCGGCGCGGCGGGCCTTGCGCGGCGACACGGCCGGCTGCAGTTCCACGCCCACCGGGCTCGGATCGACCACCGTGCGCGCCGGCGAAGCGAATTCGGCGGGCATCCGGGTGACAGTCACAGGAACCGTGGCAGGCTGGAACTTGGGCAGCGTGAAGGTCACCTCGAAGTTGCCTTCGGTGACGATCGGCAGCGAGCAGGGCGTGGTGCAAGCCGGTCCCACCGAGGTCTTCGCCTCGGCGCCGGGCGGGGTCGATTCGAACTGCACCGTCACCGGTTCGGGTGCCGACTTGAAGGCATCCATGGAGAAGGAGGAGCAGCCCGCGAGGCTGAGGCCCGCTGCCGTCAATAGCAATACTCGACGCATAGTTGATCCATATACTTTTGCGGCTGGCCGCTGTCCGGCCGCGACAATAGGAGCGTGGGTAAGATCACGCAACACGCCGGAGCCGGTTAGTTAATAGATGGTTAATTCGATCGTGAAGGAACCTAAAAAAGCGAGCGGTTAGAGCGGCTTAGATAGGCCTGACGGGAACAAGTCGCTCTACTACCGCCGGCAGGTCGCGGAAGTGGTCGATGACCACGTCCGGTTTCAGCTCCGCAATCGGGGTGTCCGTATAGCCGAAGGTGACACCGATCACCGGCACATTGGCGCGGCGGGCGACGCCCACATCCGGACCGGCATCGCCGACCATGACCACGGCCGACATCGTGCCGCCGGCTTTCGCCACGGTCTGCTGCAGGATCACCGGGTCGGGCTTCGACACCCCGAACGTATCTGCGCCGCAGATCGCGGCAAATCGCGACGTCAAACCGAGTTTCTCCAGCAGCAGTTTCGACAGCCATTCCAGCTTGTTGGTGCAGACCGCGAAGCGATAGCCCTTGGCCTCCAGCGTATCGAGCGCCGCGATCAGACCGTCGAATGGTCGCGATTCATCTGCGATATGCTCGGCATAGAAACTGATGAAATCCTTGGTCAGCGCGGTCACCTCATCCGGTGTCATCTCGCGACCGTCGACCTCCAGCCCGCGCTCGATCAGGCGGCGGGCGCCCTGGCCAATCATCTTGCGCGCCGATTCGAGCGGCACGGGCGCCATTCCTTCGCGCACCAGCACATGATTGAGGGCGCTGATCAGATCAGGGGCGGTATCGACGAGGGTACCGTCGAGGTCGAATACGACGAGGGGGGCTGCGGTCATGACAAAATCGCTAGCCGCCCTTCGTCGATCCCGCAAGGGGGAGCGATCACCGGCGATGCCGGGCTGCTTTCCCTGGAAAGCGCGGCTTGCACCCTGTTCCTTGACGGTAAACGTCGCTAGATATGCCGCGCTATCGCCTGCAGGACCGATCTGACTGCGATCCAACTGCCGATTTGACGACAAGGACTATGCGCCGATGGATATGGACGCACTGAAACGACAGGCTGCTGCCACGGCGCTGGAACAGGTGCAGGACGGCATGAAACTTGGCCTCGGCACCGGCTCGACGGCGAAGCATTTCGTCGATCTGCTCGGCGAACGCGTCAAGGGCGGCCTCAAGGTGATCGGTGTGCCGACCTCGGAAGCGACCCGGATCCAGGCCGAAGCCTGCGGCGTGCCGCTGACCACGCTCGATGCAATTGATCATCTCGACCTGACCGTGGACGGCGCCGACGAGGCCGATCCGGATCTCAACCTGATCAAGGGTGGCGGTGGTGCGCTGTTGCGCGAGAAGATCGTCGCGGCGGCCTCCGACCGGATGATCGTGATCGCCGATGACAGCAAATGGGTGCCGAAGCTCGGCCGCTTTCCGCTGCCCATCGAGGTCGTGCCGTTCGGCCTTGGCGCCACCCGCCGTGCCGTCGCGAGCGTGTTCGCGCAATGCGGCCTCAGCGGCGAGATGGATATCCGTCCCGGCAAGGACGGCCATGCTTTCGTCACTGATGGCGGCCACTGGATTCTCGATGCCAAACTCGGAACTATCACCGATGCGCCGCGCCTCGCAGCTTTGCTCGGCGGCATTCCGGGCGTCGTCGAACATGGATTGTTTATCGGGCTGGCGAGCATGATCGTGCTCGCCAGCCCGGACGGAATTCGCGTCGTTGAGCGGCCTTAAGGCTGCGATCTCAAGGAGACTGCCATGAAGACTCTGTCGAAACTGCTGTTATCCGCCAGCCTCGTGCTCGGCGTCGCGGCCGTCACCTTGCCGGCTTCCGCTCAGCAGGCCGCGCCTGCCGCGGAGCGACCGATCAAACCGGCGTCGCCTGCCGCCATCGGCTACGCCAAGGAAATCCTGCAGATGAAGAATGCGAGCGCCATGTATGCGAACGCCATTCCGAACATGGTCCAGCGCGTCAAGGATTCGCTGCTGCAGAGCAATCTGAACTACCAGAAAGATCTCAACGAGGTTGCCGTCGTCGTCGCCCAGGCCAATGCGGGGCGTGACAAGGAGATCGGCGAGCAGATGGCGCGTATCTATGCCAGCGACTTCACCGAAGCCGAGCTGAAGGATCTCACGGCGTTCTACAAGTCGCCGCTCGGGCAGAAGCTGCTGAAGATGGAGCCGCAGTCGATTTCCGCCAGCGTGAACTACATGCAGCAG
>SDZE01000239.1 GCA_004173095.1 Bradyrhizobiaceae bacterium | reverse complement strand
CGCCATCGCGCCGGGTCCATTCGAGACGCCGATGGTTCAGGAGATGCATACCGCTGCGACCCGGGAAGCCTGGATGCAGGTGGTGCCGCAGCGGCGTTACGCAGAACCGGACGAGGTCGCGGGCGCTGCGCTGTTCCTGCTGGACGGCAGCAAGTCGAGCTTCGTCACAGGGCACATTCTCAATGTCGATGGCGGCTTTGCTGCGCATGGGTTGCTGCCGAAGTTGCCGTGAGACTTGGCGCGCGATGTAAGCACATTATTGCGGTGTATCAGCAGATCTGGCCAAGCTATTGATCGGTCTTGTATATAATATATTCCATAATATACCTTATGCGAATAAGGTATTTGGGGATCGGGCTCAGCATCCATCCGCTCATGTCTGCTCTCTCCGCGCCATCGCCATCGTGGAACCAGATCGAGCACCGGCCCATGACGCTGCGATGCCCGGCTAAGGCTTGATGGCCTGATAGACCAGCGTCTTCAGGATCGGCTGGATGCGGCCGCGCTGGGTTGGCGTCTGCACCATCAGGATCATGACCATGTCCTGGTCGGGATAGGTCCAGAAGTAAGTGCCGGCAGCGCCGCCCCAGGCCATCTCACCGACAAAGCCCGGGACGCCGTCGTCGCCCGGTCCGGTGCGGACGCCGAAGCCGAGGCCGTAGCCGAAGCCCGCGCCGGGGTAATAATACGCCCACGGCTTCACATCGGTGGCCGGCGCGATTTCGTTCTTGCGCATCAGCACGACCGTCTCGGGCTTCAGGATACGCTTGCCGTCGATCATGCCATCATTGACCAGCATCTGGAGAAAGCGTGCGTAATCGTCCGTGGTGGCGTTGAGACCGCCTCCTCCGGATTCCCATTTGCGCTTGATGGTCGGGTCGCTGATCACTTCGTTGCCGATAGTGCGATCGGTCGGCAACGGTTGCGCGATGCGCTGCGCTTTGGCGGGATCGAGCACGTAATAACTGGTATCGGTCATGCCGAGCGGATCGAGCAGATACTGCTTTTCGAAATCAAACAGCGATAGGCCGGATACGACCTCAATGACGCGGCCCAGCACATCGGTGGAATGGCCATAATCCCAGACGGTCGCGGGCTGATAGGCCAGCGGCAGCCGGGCCAGGCGCTCGGCAAAATCGCGATTGTCGAAGTCGCCGTCGAACAACCCGGCGTTGAGATAAAGCTGGGTGACCAGACCAAGGTTCGTGAAGGCCGAACTGATGCCGGATGACTGGCGCAGCAGATCGAGCACCGTAATGGGTTTGTTGGCCGGCGCAAAATCGAGATATTTGAGACCGTTGGCGCCGGTTCTTTCGGTTGCGACCTGAGGATTGGCGAAGGCTGGAATGTAGCGCGCGACGGGATCGTCGAGT
>SDZE01000389.1 GCA_004173095.1 Bradyrhizobiaceae bacterium | reverse complement strand
GCAAGTCCGGAGCGCTTTCCCGATGTGAAGCTGATCGCGGAATGGCCGGATGAAGCACTGCCGCCGCTCGGCATCGATCGCTGGACCGCCTTCGTCGCCGTGACCCATGATCCCAAGATTGACGATCCCGCGCTGCTGCATGCATTCGCCAAGGACTGTTTTTATATCGGTGCGCTCGGCTCGCGAAAGACCCATGCCAAGCGGCTGGAGCGCCTGAAGGGGCATGGCGCCAGCGACGCTGATCTCGCCAAGATTAAGGCGCCGATCGGCCTGAACATCGGCGCTGTCTCGCCGTCTGAAATAGCGGTGTCGATCATGGCCGAGATCACCGCTGAATTGCGATTGCCGAAACAGGCCATAGCGAGCGCAACATGAAGTTCGGCCCTGCCAGTCCGGCGGATGCGCTTGGCGGCGTCACGGTCCACACTTTGCGGCAAGGCGATCTCGTTCTCAAGAAGGGCACCACCATAGGCGCTGATGAGGTCGCCGCGCTGACGCGCGCCGGCGTCTCGGAGGTGGTGGTCGTGCGTCTCGAAGACGGCGACGTGTCCGAGGACGTCGCCGCTGCCCGCATCGCGCAGGCGGTGGCTGGTGATGGCGTCACCGTCGAGCGCGCCTTCACCGGTCGCGCCAATCTGTTCGCGGCAAATCCGGGCGTGCTGGTGATCGATCGTGCGGCGGTCGATCGCATCAATGGCGTCGATGAAGCCATCACGTTCGCGACGCTGGCTGCGTTCAAGCCGGTGGTCGAGAACGAAATGATCGCCACCGTGAAACTGATTCCGTTCGGCGTTGCCGCAACGCTTTGCGAGGATGCGGTGAGGGCCGCCGGTGGCGCTGCGATGCGGATCGCGCCCTACCGCATCAAGAATGTCGGCATCGTTTCGACGCTGCTGCCGGGCCTGTCGCCGAAGGTGATCGACAAGACCCTGCGCGTCACCGAGCAACGCCTGGCGCCGGCGGGTGCCGAGATCATCGCCGAGCGCCGGGTGCCGCATGACGAAACCGTGCTGGCCACGACCATCGACGATCTCATCAAGTGCGGCGTCGACCTCGTCATCGTGTTCGGCGCCTCCGCTATCGCCGATCGCCGCGATGTCATTCCCGCCGCGATCGAGCGGATCGGCGGCAGCATTCATCACTTCGGCATGCCCGTCGATCCCGGCAATCTGCTGCTGATCGGCAAAGCCGGTGCGGTGCCGATCATCGGGGCTCCCGGTTGCGCGCGTTCGCCGGTGGAGAATGGATTCGACTGGGTGCTGATGCGCCTGCTCGCCGGGTTGGAAGTAACGCGCGCCGATCTGGTCGGCATGGGGGTCGGCGGTCTCTTGATGGAAATCGTCACCCGTCCGCAGCCGCGCATGCCCGCCGAGACCGACGGCAACCGCAACGTCGCCGCATTGATCCTGGCCGCAGGCCGCGGCACGCGGATGGGCGGACCGAACAAACTCTTGGCCGAACTGCATGGTAAACCGCTGGTGCGCATCGTTGCCGAGCAGCTACTTCAATCGAAAGCCAGCAGCGTCACGGTGGTGACCGGACATCAGGCGGCCGAAGTCGAGAAGGCGCTGCAGGGCCTCAAGCTTTCCTTCGTCCACAATCCCGATTTCACCGATGGCATCGCCAGTTCGGTGAAGGCCGGCATCGCCGCCGTGCCACACACTGCCGATGGCGCCGTGATCTGTCTCGCCGACATGCCGCTAATCGATACGAAATTGATCGATCGCCTGATCGACGCTTTCGCGCCGGAGCGCGGTCATCTCATCGCGGCCCCAGTCAGTGAAGGCCGCCGCGGCAACCCCGTGCTGTGGTCGCGGCGCTTCTTCGCGGAATTGATGACGCTGGACGGCGATGTCGGCGCGCGCAACCTGATCGTCAAGCATGGAGAAGCCGTCGCTGATGTCGCGGTCGAAGGCCCCGGCGCGTTCCTCGACATCGACACGCCGCAAGCGCTGGCAGAGGCACAAGGCAAGTAGCCATAGTTGTAGGGTGGGCAAAGCGCAGCGTGCCCACCACATAATGATGAGAAGTGGTGGGCACGCTGCGCTTTGCCCACCCTACGTTCTCATGCGTCCGCGATAACGAGCTGCGCCAGATCCTCCAGCAGACCCGGGCCCGTTGGCGTCCATCCCAGCCGCAGGCGTGTCTGCGCACTTGATGCCGGCACATCATGCATCGTGAACGTTGCGAGCCAGCCGAAAAACGCCGGCGCCTCGTGGGGCGCAATCGACTTTACCGGCAAACCGAGCCGCTTGCCGATGATTTCCGCGATCGCGCCTAGCGTGACTCCTTCTTCGGCAACCGCATGATATTTGGCATTCGGCTCAGCTTTCTCGATGCCAAGTCGATAGAGGCGGGCGACATCCAGCACATGTGCTGCAGTCCAGCGGGTCTGTCCGTCGCCGACGAAAGCGCAGGCGCCTTTCTGACGAAAGATATCGATCATCGGTGAAATGAGCCCTTGTCGTCGGGGATCATGCACCTGCGGCAGCCGGACCACCGACACATTGACGCCCAAGGCTGCGACATCGGCCGCGGCTTCTTCCGAGATCGCGCGCGGGTGCAGGTCGGATCCGAGGATTGCATTGTCTTCCCTTGCGGATTGGCCCGGCACGGTGTTGGCGAGGCCGGTGCCCGAAGTCACGAGGAACGGCCGGCTCGAACCGGCAAGCGCCGCGCCGAGCCAACTGATAACGCGTCGGTCATCCCTGCAATTGGCGACGAAATTCGCAAAGTCGTGCTTGAAGGCGAGATGGATCACCCCATCTGCGCGGGCAAGTCCTGGTTTCAGTCCATCAAGATCGTCGATCGAGCCGCGATAGACCTCGGCGCCAACATCTGTGAGCGCTTGTGCCTTGGCTTCGGATCGACACAGGCCGATGACCTTGTGCCCTGCCGCGATCAAATCTCTGGTGACGGCCAAACCAATGAACCCACTGGCCCCCGTAACGAAAACGCGCATACGAAAACTCCACTTTTGCTTGGTCAGACAAAGTGGCAACCTGAGCTATCATGGTAAAGCCGAGACGTTATCAGACTATAATGGTTGACAGGATGAGCATATCTTCAGCGAGCGAGAACGCGCTCGGCGACTATCTCCGCGATCGGAGAACCAGACTGGACCCGACCGCGTTCGGCTTTTCCACCGCTCGCCGCCGCACTCTCGGGCTGCGTCGGGAGGAGGTCGCCCAGCGCGCCAATATCAGTTCGACCTGGTACACCTTTCTGGAGCAAGGCCGCGGCGGCGCGCCGTCGGCCGACGTGCTGGACCGGATTTCTCGCGCGTTGATGTTGACCGATGTCGAGCGCGAGCATTTGTTTCTCATCGGCCTCGGTCGTCCACCCGACGTGCGCTACCGGAAGAGCGACGGCGTCACGCCGCGGCTGCAACGCGTGCTCGATGCCCTGGAGCCGAGTCCTGCATTGATTAGAACGGCGATCTGGGATGTGGTCGCATGGAATCGTGCGGCGACTGTGATGCTCACCGACTACGGTGCGCTGCCGCCGGATCAGCGAAACATCCTGCGCTTCGTCTTTCTCGATCCGCGCTCGCGCGCTACGCAATATGATTGGGAGACCGTGGCTCGCTTTGTGGTTGGCGCTTTCAGGATAGATGCGTCACGTGCAGGGGCGACGGCGGAGGTCGAGCCGCTGGTGAACGAACTCTGCCGCCTGAGTCCGGAATTTGCGACCATGTGGCGCAACAACGATGTGCAGGCCGCGCACGGCGATGGTGTCAAACGGATTCGTCACCCGGTGCTTGGTCCGCTGACGTTCGAATATTCCGCTTTCGCCATCGATGGTCGGACTGACCTCACGATGGTGATCTACAATCCGGTCAATGCCGGGGATCGCGAACGCATTCGCACGCATGGTTCGGCATGATCCCGCCATGCGTCCCTGATCATTCATGAAGTCGAAACTCCCGCCCGATAACGTCGCGCGCATTGCACCTCGGGGGAGGGGAAATTGTCATCTCGTTTGATCGCGCGCGCTCGCGCGTTTTTTTCTGTCGCACTCGTGCTCAGCCTCGCATCGCTGCAGCCGGCCGTGGGCGCCGGCGCGCTCGCCATCGGCAAATGCGGTGCCTATGGCCAGGCCTATGATCACCCGGCCCAGACTTCCGCTCTGGCCGCGGCCAAGAAGGCCTGCAAAGGCGATTGCACCACCGTGACCATGAACCGCGCCTGCGCCGCGCTGGCAGTGGACATGGCCAATCCATGCGGCGCGCATGGCTACGCGGTGACCCCGCGCATTTCGTCCACGCTGAACGAAGCGACGAAAAAGTGCTACGATTTCGGTGGCAAAGAATGCGTCATTCGCGCCTGGGCTTGCGATGCCAAAGGCTGATATCGGCTCGCGCGAGCTCGACAGAAACGACCTGCAATGGCAGTGACGCCTTTCGCCTATATTAAGCCTCGTTGATTCCGCCATCGGCGGCTATTCTGTCGCCGATGATGCCGCTCCGACGAACCATTTTCACGCCCGTCGCCGAAAGCCCCGAGCTTCTGGCCGCCCGCGAAGCGCTCAACCGTCAGGTGCTGCTGACCGAGCGGCTTCGGATCAAGGCTGTCATCGCCACGGTCGCGATCCTCACGGCGGTCGTCACTGTCATCCAGCTGGCCTTGCCATCGATCTTTATCGGCATTTCCCGCGGCGGTTTCGAGCTCGGCTCGACCTATGTGATCTTCCTGCCGTTTCTGGCGCTGGAATTGCTGGCACTCTATCTGGTCACCCGCCGCGTCAACGAGAACAAGGACGTTCCGATCGTCAGACGCTATCTCAGCGCGCTGATCGAGACCAGCGTGCCGACCGCGGCGTTGTATCTGCACATGAACTGGATGGGCGCCAACACCGCGCTCGCCTTCGCGGCGCCGCTGAGCTATTTCGTGTTCATCATCCTCTCGACCTTGCGGCTGGATTTCTGGCTGTCCACCTTCACCGGCCTGGTCGCGGCGTCGCAGATGTTTGCGATGGCGATGTTGTACCGGCCGCAGGGCTTCGCCGACGAGCCGATGCCGGACAGCGTGTTTCAGTTCGTGCGTGCCATCATGCTGTTTGTTGGCGGTGTGCTGGCCGGCGCCGTCGGCATGCAGCTGCGACGGCAATTCGAGGCGAGCATCGCGGCGGCGGCAGCGCGCGATCGCGTCACCGATCTGTTCGGCCAGCACGTCTCGCCGCAAGTGGTGGAGCGGCTGCTGGCGACGGGGGCGGCGCCGACAACGGAGATGCGGCAGGTCGCCGTGATGTTCGTGGATATCCGTAATTTCACCGCGGCGACGCGCATCCACACGCCACGCCAGGTGGTCGAGCGCCTCGACGATGCTTTCGCCGTTCTGGTCGATGTGCTCGACCGCCACTCCGGCATCGTCAACAAATTTCTGGGCGATGGATTTCTGGCGGTGTTCGGCGCCCCGATCGAGGATCCCCATGCTGCGCGATGTGCCGTCATGGCTGCGCGCGACATGATTGCGCAGATGAGCGAGAACAATCGCGGCAACGACTGGCCGCTGCGCATCGGCATCGGCATCCACATGGGGGCGGTCATCGCCGGCAATGTGGGTTCACCCCGTCGCAAGGAATACACGGTGATCGGCGATACCGTGAATTTCGCGGCACGGCTCGAAGCGCTGAACAAGACGTTCGGTTCGCAGCTGCTGATCTCGAGCGCCACTCGCGACGCCGCCGCAGATGCGGCGCAGGATGCCGAATGTCTCGGCGATGTCGAGGTGCGCGGCTATGAGCAACCGCAGGCGGTGTGGCGGCTGGCCTGAGCGGTCGTCCGGTTCGGAACGACCAACAGCTTTGAGAAAACTCTAGTTATCGAAGAACGGCGCGCGCTTTGGCCGTAGCATGATGCCGAAGCGGCCATAGATGCCATCGCGGCCGAAATCGTCGGAGACGCGACCCACGGCAAACGTCCATTCGTAATCGTTGGTGCGCAAGCCGGTGAGATGGACGCCCAGTCGCGTCTGCCGGCTGAAATAGTCGGCCGACAGCGCCGCCTCCGGGCCGATCCAGAAGGAATCGAACAGGCGCCAGCCGGCGGCGATACGCGTGTTGTAACCGGAATCGATGGTGGTGCCAGAAAGAGCATATTGCACCATCAGTTCAGGTGTCGGCTCCCACCATAGATCGGCAATGCCGCGCACACCCAAGCGAGAGCGCCAGCGATCGGGACGGCCGTTCTGGAATAGAAGATCCACTTCAGCATCCGGTCCAACAAGGAGCTGCGCTTCCATCCGGCCGATGCGAAACATGTAGCCGGGCATAAGATAGGCGCGGCCGATCTGGGTATCGTAGCGGCCGAAACGATCCACATAGCGCTCCAGACTTTCGGACACGAACAAGCGTAGGATGAAGCCGTCACGATCGAATCCATTCGGCATCCATTGCGCACCGGCGAATGCGCCAAAGCTCCATTTCGATGCGTCGATTCCGCCGAAGTACATCAGTCTGTCCGGCATGCCACCCGACAGATAGTCAAAGGGTCTTTTGCGATCGGCGCGGTTGTCGAGCAGCTCCGACCAGAACGATTTTGATTTGGCCGGCGTCAGGACATTGAATTCGATGTCCATTGCATCGAAGTCCTGTGCTCTGGCGATACCGCTCGGGCCCCAACACAGGCTGATCGCGAGCGCCCCGGTCTGCACTATTCGCGTCCAACGCATCGAGCCCCACCTCCAACGCAATACAAGAGGAAAAAGCAACCTAAGGTAGATTACCTGGGGATAAGCCGACGTCTAGTGTGGATAACGAACGGATCGGGAACGTCGGACAAAATATTCGCCGAACAGGCTCAGATCTGCCGCGCGAGCAGGTTCTCGATGGCGACGCCTGCGCGATCCTCTATGATCTCGGCGATCCAGCGGCGGTGGCAGTGGGTGTGATCGCGCTCATAGCAGAGAATGCAGATCGGGCCGGCCTTCGCGACCAGCGCCGCCAGTTCGTCCATTTCCTCGCGCGCCTGCGGCGTCTTCAGATGCGCGCCGTAGATCTTCTCGAGCTTGGGGATATCGCCAGACCGTGCAGCCTCGCGGCCTTCTTTCGGGGTGCCGAGACCACGCAGATGGATATAGCCGATGCCGCGCTCGTCCAGTCCCGCTTTCAGTTGCGATTTCGCAAAGCCCGGCCGGCGCGACGCCGCGACAGCGCGGACATCGACCAGTAGCTTGACGCCGGCCGCTTCGAGTTCGTCGAGCACGGATGTCGCCGGCGTCTGCTCGTAGCCGATGGTGAAAAGCTTCGTCGTCTTGCCGGCTTCGGCCATGCGATACTCCTGTGTTGCCTACACCCGCTCGATCAGCGCCATGGCGCCATGCGGCGCGCGGACCTTCGCTTCGTGAATGACGTAGGCGAACACATCGCGCGGCTGTTTCTTGACCTTGCCGTCTGCAACGCGGGGCAGGTCGGCGGGTTCGCCGCCGCCGGCAAATTCCTGCAAGCGCTTGGCCCAGGCATCCAGCGCTTTCGGCGCATAGGCGGTCGGGATCGTATCCTTGCCCTTCTGCAGGCGCAGATAGACGAAGTCCGCAGTGACATCGGCGATCGCCGGATACGTCGCATGCTCGGAGAACACTACCGGAATCTGGTGCGCGCGGAGCAGGGCGATGAACGCCGGCACGCAAAAACTATCATGCCGCACCTCGACCACATGGCGTAGCGCCCGGCCATCGAGCTTGCGCGGCAACAGTTCGAGGAAGGCGCCGAAATCGGCCTCGTCGAATTTCTTGGTCGGCATGAACTGCCACAGCACCGGCCCGAGCTTGTCGCCGAGTTCGAGCACGCCCGAATGATAGAATCGCTGCACGCTGTCGCCGGCCTCGGCGAGCACCTTGCGATTGGTCGCAAAGCGCGGACCTTTCAGCGAGAACACGAAATCATCGGGCACTTCGCTGCCCCATTTGCGAAAGCTCGCCGGCTTCTGCGAGCCGTAATAAGTGCCGTTGATCTCGATGGAGGTGAGCTTGGAGGCGGCATAACCGAGCTCCTTCGCCTGGGTCAGCTTTTCCGGATAGAAAGTTCCGCGCCAGGGCTCAAAGGTCCAGCCGCCGATGCCGATGCGGATTTTGCCGGTTTTCGCCGCCATTCCAGTGTCCTTCCATATTTCTCGCAGCCACCCTTGCGGAGCGGCATCACCATTCCTATCTCTCATTCAACGGCAACGTCGATGCTTAACAGCTCCGCTGCCAAGACGACCTTGAATGACCAAGACCTTAAATGGGATAGGCGCGCCGGATGTACGTGCGCCGGGTCGTTCGGGGTCGTTCGCATTTTGGACTGGCTTTTCAAGAAGCCTCCACCCGTTTCCCGCATACAATCAGACGGTTGACGCATTTCCGCAGCGCCTTGGCATGCTGTCGCCCGGCAGATATATGCTGGCGCCATGAGCGATGCCATCACACTCGGGAATGGTCAGATCGAGCGCGGCGTTGCGCCGCTGCAATTGTCTGTCGTGGTTCCCACTTTCAACGAGCGCGGCAACGTGGCCACGTTGGTCCAGCGCCTCGATGCGGCCCTGACGGGAATCGCGTGGGAAGTCATTTTCGTCGACGACAATTCTCCCGATGGCACCACTGATGCCGTGCGTGAGCTGGCGCGGACCGATCCCCGTGTCCGCTGCATCCGCCGCATCGGCCGCCGCGGTCTGTCCGGCGCCTGCATCGAGGGCATGCTCGCATCGTCGGCACCGTGTGCTGCTGTCATTGATGGTGATCTGCAGCATGACGAGACGCAACTCGCCAAAATGCTCGGCCTGATCGAAGGCGGCGAGGCCGATCTCGTGATCGGCAGCCGCTATATCGATGGCGGTAGTGCAGACAGTTTCGACAACAAGCGCGCAGGCTTCAGCAAATTCGCCACTGTGCTGGCGCAGCAGGTGCTGCGCGTCAGTGTCGCCGATCCCATGAGCGGTTTCTTCATGATCCGCCGCGATCGCTTCGAGCAGCTGGCACCGCAACTTTCGACGCAAGGGTTCAAGATCCTGCTTGATGTGGTGGCCACCGCCCGCGGCGCGCTGCGGATCAGGGAAGTCCCCTATACATTCAGCTCGCGCCTGCATGGCGAGAGCAAGCTCGATTCCATGGTGGCGCTGGATTTCCTTGGCCTGGTTCTGGCGAAGCTCACCAACGACATCGTCTCGCTGCGCTTCCTGCTGTTTGCGCTGGTCGGCTCGATCGGCCTCGTCGTGCATTTCTCGGTTCTGTTCCTTGGTCTCGAAGCCTTCGCGCTGCCATTCGCCGAAGCGCAGGGCATCGCTGCGTTCTGCGCCATGACCAGCAACTTCCTGCTCAACAATTTTCTCACCTATCGCGACCAGCGCCTGAAGGGCGTCCGCATCCTGCAAGGCCTGGTGTTGTTCTATCTGGTCTGCAGCGTCGGCCTGCTCGCCAATGTCGGCGTCGCGTTCTCGGTCTATGACAATGAGCCAATCTGGTGGCTGGCGGGTGCCGCAGGCGCGCTGATGGGCGTGGTCTGGAACTACGCGATGTCCGGCCTGTTCGTGTGGCGCAAGCGGTGACGGAGACCGATACGCGGATGGTCCGCGGCGCCTGGGCAATCGTTGTCGGACTTGTGTTGTTGCGCCTCGCAGCCTCGGCCTGGACGCCGCTGACTTTCGACGAAGCCTATTACTGGACCTGGTCGAAGCATCTCGCCGGCGGTTACTACGACCATCCGCCGATGGTCGCCATGGTGATCTGCCTCGGCACCTTGATCGCCGGCGACACGCCGCTCGGCGTGCGCCTGGTGTCGGTGCTGCTGACACTGCCCATGAGCTGGGCGATTTATCGCGCTGCAGAGCTGTTGTTCGGCGGCACCCGCGTCGCCGTCACGGCGATGCTGCTGCTCAACGCCACCATGATCGTCTCGGTCGGGCTGATGATCGTCACCCCCGACGCGCCGTTGCTGGTGGCGTCGAGCTTCGTGCTGCTCGCACTGGCGCAAGTGGCCGCAACCGGGCAGGGCGCCTGGTGGCTGGCGGTCGGCGTCGCCGTCGGTTGCGCGCTGCTGTCGAAATACACCGCACTGTTTTTTGGCGCCGCGATCCTGATCTGGCTCTTCGCCGTGCCGACCATGCGGCGCTGGTTGCTGTCGCCATGGCCGTATCTCGGCGGCATCGTCGCCTTCGCGGTATTCTCGCCGGTGCTGCTGTGGAATGCCGATCACCAGTGGGTGTCGTTCATCAAGCAGCTCGGCCGTGCCCGCATCGAGCAGTTTAGAGTGAGCTATATCGCCGAGCTGATCCCCACCCAGTTCGCCTTCGCGACGCCGCTGGTGTTCATCCTCGGCGCCATGGGCCTGTATGCGCTGATCCGTCGTCCGGCGGGGTCGCTGTCGTCGCGTGTGCTGGTCAGCGCCATGGTCTGGGTCATCGCCCTGTATTTCACCTGGCACGCGTTGCATGCGCGGGTCGAGGCCAACTGGTTCGCGCCGGTCTATCCGGCCTTCGCCATCGCCGCGGCGGTCGCGGCCACGCTGGTGCCGTGGCAGGCACGGGCGCAGCGGACGGTGGATGTCTGCCTGCGCTGGGCCACGCCGGTCGGCGCCGTGATGTTCGTAGCCCTGGTCGTCCAGGCCAATACCGGCGTCCTGTCGGGCTACAAGCGTGATGCCACCGTGCGCAGCGTCGGCGTCGGATTTCCCGCGCTCGCAGCCGAAATCGAGGCCGTCCGACAGCGCAGCGGGGCCACCTGCGTGCTGGCGCCGGACTATGGGACGACGAGCTGGCTGATGTTCTACATGCCGAAAGGCACCTGTGTGGTGCAACGCGGCCAGCGCATCCGCTGGATCAACATGCCCGAGCCCGATGCCGCGCAACTCGCCGGCAAGCTGCTGCTGGTCGCGCCGCCGGGTCTGCTCGCCGATCCCGAGTGGCGCGATGCCTTCGCAGATGCGACGACAGTCGCCACGCTTACCCGCAAGCGGGGGCCGCTGGTCATCGAGGAGGTCGAGCTCGACTTGCTCGGACGCCCGACCAATGAGGTGCTGGACCGCTCGCCGCCGCCGGAACTCGAGGGACGTTGACCGGCCAAGAAAGTTCCGCCTCGGCTTGAACCTTTGCCGGCAGCAGGGCGACCCATAACCGCACACAGACATGGCGGTGATTGGAAAATGGACAACACACAGATCGCTTTCAGCAACCACGCCGACTTCACCAGCAACCCGGCGGCGCAGGACAACGTGCCGTTGACGCCTGCACAGCCCGGCGGCATCGACCGGACCGATATCGGCGGCTTGCGCGGCGCGCGCATTGCCAGTGTCATCAATCAGATCAACGAGCACTTTGCCGACCAGCAATTCTCGACGCGGGTGGTGGCCGAACGGCTCGGTCTCTCGGTGCGTTACGTACAGGACTTGCTGCAGGGCTCCGGCCTCAGCATCACCGATCGCATCATGCAGCTGCGCCTCGACAAGGCCCGCCGTATGCTGACCGAGGACCGGCAATGCCTGTTGAAGATCAGCGAAGTCGCCAGCGCCTGCGGCTTCAACGAGCTGTCTTATTTCCACCGCAGCTTTCGCCGCCGCTTCGGCGTCTCACCGGCGAAATTTCGCATCCAGTCGTTGAACGGGTGACAGACGCGGACGACGTAGCGATCTCTTTCTGAGCATCATCAAGCGTCCCGCGGCCGATGACGTGATCCTCTGTGATCATCGCGTCGGCCGCGATTGCGCGTGCCGGGCCGCCGCGCCGATGGCAATCCCCGATGCGATCGATGTCCGTAACGCTGCCAGCTTCGCCGACATGCGTGCCCAACGCCGCATGGGACGAATCCTACCGGACAGAAGTATTTGTCCGCCGGCAAGCTGTCGCGCGACATCAATCCACTCCTTAGCCGGCTGTATTTGCAAACCCGTTTCCTTGTGAAAACGGCGCGTCGATGACATTTTTGCTTAGCTCATAAAGCTGCCGAAAGCGCCGCAAGGCGACGTCGGCGGCAGCAAGAACAGCCATCATTGCTGGTGTTTCCATCCTGCTCCTCGGAGCGGGATCGCGCGATGATGTCTCGCAACCAAAGGATCATGATCGTGCGCTCCGTCCTGTTGTCCCGGCTTCTTTCCGCTGCTTTCGCCTCGGTCATGCTGACCACGGGCATCGGTGCGGCCTGTGCGGCTGACGTCTGGCCGAGCCGGCCCATCAAGCTGGTCGTGCCGTTCCCTCCAGGCGGCGCCGCCGACATTTCCGCACGCGTTTTCGCCGACAAGCTCGGTGAGGCGCTGAAGCAGACGGTGGTGATCGAGAACAAGGCCGGTGCCGGTACCGCGATCGCCGCGGAAGCCGTCGCCAAGGCCGATCCCGATGGCTACACGCTATCGCTGGCGCCTGCCGGCCAGCTCACCATCCTGCCGCATATCAATACCAAGGTGCAGTTCGATCCGTTCAAGAGCTTCACCCCGGTTTCGATCCTGACCTCGGTGCCTTATGTGCTCGCCGCCAGCCCCGATGCGCCGGTATCGACGGCCAAGGAGCTGGTCGTTGCCGCCAAGCGCGAGCCTGGCAAGTTCACCTATTCGTCGTGCGGGCCGGGCACGCTGTGCCATCTGAGCGGCGAGCTGTTCAAGAGTCTCACCGACACCGATCTGCTGCACATTCCGTTCAAGGGCAGCGCGCCGGCGGTCAATGCGCTGATCGGCAATCAGGTCAACCTGTCGTTCGACACGCTGACTGTGCTGGCGCCGCAGATCCGCGATGGCAAGGTCAAGGGCCTGCTGGTGACCAGCCGCGAGCGGTCGCCGCAACTGCCAAATGTGCCGACCGCGGCCGAGGCCGGCATCAAGGATTTCGTCGTCGATAGCTGGTTCGGCCTCGTTGTGCCGGCCGGCACGCCCGACGCCATCGTCGATCGTCTGAATGCCGAAGTGGTCCGCATCGGCGCGTTGCCGGAGGTGAAGGAGCGTCTCGAAGCGCAGGGTCTCAGCGTCACCACCTCGACGCGCGACGCCTTCACCCAGACCATCAAGGACGACCATGCCCGCTGGGGCAAAGTCGTCGATGCCGCCGGCGCGAAACTGTATTGAGCGTTCGATCGCGCTTTGAACGCAAATAGGCAGGAGTGAATGCAACCTCCCTCAAGCCGCGCAGCCGCGCCATGGGAGAGCCAACAAACCACGCGCCTCTTCTCCCTCTCCCGCCGTTGCGGGGGAGGACCGGGGTGGGGGCGCCCCACGTGACATCGGCGTTTGAGGTTGCCCCTCCTGAACCGCCTCCGCTAGCGGGAGAGGGGAGATGTCGGCTGGAGCAAACGGAGCTTTAATTCACCAGCCGCGGCGTTCCGATCGGAGCGTCCTTCGCAAAGCCCAGCCCGATGCCGCTGACATGCAGTGATGTCTGCCACAACGGCTCCAGCGTCTTCAACGACGGCAGCACGCGGAGTTCGACGCCGGCATCGCTCAACGCTTTTTCGATATTGTCGATGCGCTCCACATTCACCGGCATAGTCGGAGTTGGCGACACCCACATGCCCGCATGGCCCAGTGACTCGAAACCATCGGGCGATAATTCGTAGCGATAGATGGTGATCTGCGAGAGACGGTCGAGCCAGCCGCGTTCGATATGCGCGACCATGCGGCATGAACTCATCTTGTTGTAGGCGGCGAGATATTGCGGCGTCGTGGTCTCATCCGGCCAGACGAAAATCCGCGGGCAATCGCGCGGAAACAGATACATGGCTTGATGCCAGTCATCGATCGCCCAAACGAGGTGGTCGCCAGTGCCTTGCGGATCGGGCCGCGGCAGGAAGACATCGATATGGCTGTCGGGGCTGAAGTGAAATAGGCGCATCCGGCCACTCCATGACACGCGTGCCCGGGACGTCAATCTCTGGCATCGGTGTTTGACGCGCTTGTCGGCAGTCTGGATGCGCAGCGTTTTGCATCATCTCACGCGCAATCAGCTTACGGAATCCGTTATGCTGGGGTTCCCAGGCCTGCCGAGCGGTCCGATCCGGCATGTCTGGCCCGCGCCCTGTACGCCGTCAGCCCCACCACCCCCGGGGCGATCGTTATCCGATGATAAACGCTAGCGATTACATATACTTAACAGGATTTCGGCATATGGCGGCTGGCTCGGACTCGCCACCGCGTCGGGTCGTTCGTGTGGGCCACGGCGCCCATCCACGTCTCGGTGGGGCAGTGGCAGGCGGCCCGGAGCTGAACGTGAAGGCCATGTGCCAAATCAGGACGGTAAAAAATTGCGCTCGCGAAGACGTGAATCCTTGCCATTCGGCACCTAAAAAGGCCATGATTGGCAGGCTGTTAGACAGCAATGGGGACTTGGTGGGGATCTTCCGATTAATCCGCATTTAACTCAAACTCGCCTTAATGGCGCTTCGCACTCCCGCGGGATTGCAGCTGTGGACGTCAGTCCGTCGCCGCATCATTCGCAGGACTCGCAGTCATTTTGTGTGGACGCCAGGCGTATGAGTAATCCCAGACTTGCGTTGAATTCCTCCGCGCCATCTCGTCAAGGTCGGGCAGTGCCGAACACCAAGCCAAGCAGCAAGTCGAACACGAAGTTGAATTCCCAGTCGACCAGCACGTCCAAAGCCAGCAATTCAAAGGCCGGCAATTCGCGGACCTTCTTCTGGGCCGGGGCTGCATTGGCCGCCGTTGCGCTCACGGGTGGGTGGACCGTCGCTGGCAAGCTTTTCCAGAGTGGTGCCATCGAGCCGTCGATGGTCGCTGCGAGTCTGGGCAGCGACGCCGGCGTGTCGACCTCGTCATTCGCCGAGCGCTTCAATCAGCGCGTTGCCCAAGGGACGGCAAGCGGCAATGCCAGCAACAATTTCTCTGATCGCTTCGAGCCCGCGCGTGCTGCGCCGCTCGCCGGTTCGGCACCAATGGCCGCGCCGAAGTCCGATCGTCAGGTCGCCTGGTTCGCGCCGAACTCGATGGGCGCATCGCCCGATCGCTTTGCGCGTCGCACGGCCGATCAGGCAACTGTACCTGCACCCGCGGTAAAGCCGCAGGAAGTCGCCTTGATGCAGCCGTCGCCGACGGTGAAGCAGCTCATCGCCAGCATTCCGATGCCTCCCGTGCGTCCACAGGATGCGCGAGCCGGCGCGCAGAACGATCAGCAGGGTCCGTCCGCGCAAGCGGCGCAGGCTCCGACCCCGAAGGGGGGCGCCTACGGTCATGACGCGCTGGTACAGCGCGCCCGACTGGCGCTGGCCTCGCAGCCGAAGAATGCCAGCCTCAACATTTTCGAGAAGCTGTTCGGTGGCAACGCGCCCAAGAGCGGACCGGTGCTGGCTTATGCCGGATCCGATGGCGGCATTCTGTCGAATGGTCAGGATGCCGAACCGACCGCCAATCAGACAGGCGAGATTGATCGCTTGACGGCTGTCTATGATATCTCTGCCAAGCGCGTTTACATGCCCGACGGCAGCAAGCTCGAAGCCCATTCGGGTCTCGGCTCGCGTCTCGACAATCCCGCTTATGCCCATGAGCGCATGCGCGGCGTAACACCGCCGCACATCTACGATCTGAAACCGCGCGAGGCTTTGTTTCACGGCGTCGCAGCGCTGCGTATGACGCCGCTCGGTGGCGAGAGTGCGATCTTCGGCCGCAATGGCCTTCTCACACACAGCTACATGCTCGGCCCCAACGGCGATTCCAACGGCTGCATTTCATTTCGGGAATACGACAAATTCCTGCAGGCCTATCGACGCGGCGAAGTGAAACGAATCGTTGTGGTCGCCAAGCTCGACTAAGCACTGGCGCGGTTGGTAATCGATTGGACTGCAATCGGTTACCGCGTGACCACCGTTGGTCCGCCCGCCTTGGTCATCACGCCCAAATTATCATCTGCGAATTCGGCCAGTCGGAACCGGACAGGCCCTGTACAACTTGAATTTCCATCTTGTTGTTACATGGAACCGCATGATGGGACATCTGATCACTCACCGCCGCGTCACGTCGCGGGCCGCGCGCGTCGTCGCTACACTTGCCGTGATGACGGCCGCGCCATCGAGCGTTTTCGCAGCAGGCACCGAAGCGCAGCGCGAGGCTTGTACGCCCGATGCGTTCAGGCTCTGCTCGACGGCGATGCCGGACGAGCAGCGCGTGGAAGGTTGCTTGCGCGACGCAGGACCGCGACTCAGCCGCGCCTGCCATAACGTTTTTTATCCGCCAGAGAGTGCCGCATCGAATCAGGCTATACGCGGCCAGGCGGTGACGCGGGACCGCATGCAACCGTCGACGCCATCGCGTCCACAGAACCCGTCAATGCCGCAAGTGCCGCCGGGACCGGAGAACGACGACTAGCATCATGGCAGCGTGAGCCGACAAAACTCAAACGAAAAAAGGCGGCGCACGATGGCACCGCCTTTTGACGATCATGAGCGAAAACCGTTAGCGGCAGACACGCGTCTTGGTGACGACGCGGCGACCCATCGGGCCGCGACGGACAACAGTGCGCATGGAGCAGACGGGGCCGCGGCGGATGACCGTGCGACGGCTCACATAGCGCTGTGACGAGAAGTCGGTCATCGGCGCGACAGTCTTTGTGGTCTGGCTGCTGATATTGGCAGCGGAGGCAGGTGCCGTCAGGGACGCAAGACCGATGACGGCGGCGGCAGCAATTCCAAATACAAAATTCTTCAAGTGAGTCTCCTCGGGATTGGGCTTGTTGACGTCAAAGCCAGATAGGCACGATTGCGTGTTCGGGATGAATTGCACGTGAAGGAACTGTGTCGAGACTTCGGCAGCCTTGTTTGAAGAAACAGCTCCGACGTGTGGCGGCGCAGTTTTCGCTGCGCCGCGTCGTTGTTAAACTCGGTCGGAACTCGGCAGAACCCTCAGCGCCGGCGCAGCGATGCGATCGCGGGATCCACGGCACCAGCATGGCCGCCGAAGAATGCGGCCAGCGCGCCGAGCAGCAATGCGAGTGCAGCGAACAGCGATCCACGTGACACCGTCTTCGCTGTCGCGTCGGCTGCCTGCTTAGCCTGCTCCTTGGTCTTGGCTGCGAGCTCCTTGTACTGCTGCTGATACCTGGCGACATCAGCCTTGGCCTGATCGAGCGGGATGCCCTGCGCTTTCGACAGCGCGTCTGCGGCCTTGTCTGCTGCCGCAGCCTGCTGCGCCGGATCATCCGACAACGCACTGCGAATTGCCGACATCGCGGAGTCACGCAGCGCAGCCGGGTCCTGGCCGCCCAGCGAGCCGCGCACCTGATTCTCGATGCGGGCCATCGGATCATTGATGTTGTTGAGCGATGGCGCTGCCGTCTGCACGGCGGTCTGTACCGTTCCGCCCAGGGTCTTGCCAACGCCGCCCAGTGCGCCCGATACGGTCGATACCGCACCGCCGAGTAGGCCACTCGCGGCCGAGGTGAGCAGATAGATCACCACCAGCGTCGACAGCGCCCAAGCAACCAGGCCGTGATAGGCCGTCGTTGATGGCGACGGCTTGCCCGACAAACGCCCGGCGATATAGCCGGCAATGGCGGAGGCGACGATTCCCGACACGACCCACCACAGACCGGCCCCGGCCGAAAAGGCACCGGCGCTCGGCGTGTCGCCGGCCACCGGATCGACCGTGGACAGGCCGACGCCGACCCCGACCAGGTTGAGGACGACTTGCAGGATCAGTGCGACGGTGACGCCAGCGAACACAGCGCCCCAGGAGATCTGGTTCAGCATGATGGTGTGCGCGGCGTCAGCCGTCGTGATCGGGACGACTGGGGGTGTCGCATTGTTGGTCGTGTCGAAGGTATTCGCCATGTCGGATAGCTTTCAATGGATTGGGAGAAAAGACGCAAATGCAGTGGTTCAGCGCGATGTCGAAATACGGACATCGAACGACCGCGGCGGCATCGTTGGCGCGCATGCAGAAGCGTCGATCAATCGCAGGGCAGGGCAATTGTTCCGGCTCTCCCGACGACGCGCAGCGCTTTCAATGTCAGGTTGAGATGTTGATCGTCATGGCACGACACGCCATCGCCTAAAGTACCTCTATGCGAAGCGCGGTACCGGGATCCGTGCGTAGCTGAGCAGAGAACAGCTATCTCCACCAAACAAAAACCCCGGCATCGCTGCCGGGGTTCTGCATTCTGATACTCGCCTGGTTAGCTTGGACTTAGAAGTCCATGCCGCCCATGCCGCCGCCCGGAGGCATGCCGCCGCCGGCTGCGCCGCCCTTCTTGGGCAGCTCGGCGACCATGGCTTCGGTCGTGATCAGCAGCGAGGCAACCGAGGCTGCGTTCTGGATCGCGGCACGAACAACCTTGGTCGGGTCGATGATGCCCTTCTTGAGCATGTCGCCATAGGTGCCGGTCTGCGAGTCGAAGCCGAAGCCGTAGGTCGCGTTCTCGAGCACCTTGCCGACGATCACCGAACCGTCTTCGCCTGCGTTGATGGCGATCTGGCGCGCCGGAGCGGACAGGGCCTTGCGGACGATCTCGACGCCGGTCTTCTGGTCGTCGTTGGCAGTCTTGATCTTCTTCAGCTGTTCCGAAGCGCGGAGCAGAGCGACGCCGCCGCCGGGGACGATGCCTTCTTCAACCGCAGCGCGGGTCGCATGCATCGCGTCGTCAACGCGGTCCTTGCGCTCCTTCACTTCGACTTCGGTCGCGCCGCCGACGCGGATGACGGCAACGCCGCCAGCCAGCTTGGCGAGACGCTCCTGCAGCTTCTCACGGTCGTAGTCCGAGGTGGTTTCCTCGATCTGCGCCTTGATCTGCGCCACGCGTGCATCGATGTCGGTCTTCTTGCCGGCGCCGTTGACGATGGTGGTGTTCTCCTTGTCGATCATCACCTTCTTGGCCTTGCCGAGCATGGCGAGGGTGACGTTCTCCATCTTGATGCCGAGATCTTCTGAGATCGCCTGGCCACCGGTCAGGACAGCGATGTCCTGCAGCATCGCCTTGCGGCGATCGCCGAAGCCCGGCGCCTTGACGGCAGCAACCTTGAGGCCGCCACGCAGACGGTTGACGACGAGGGTGGCAAGGGCTTCGCCTTCGACGTCTTCCGCGACGATGACCAGCGGCTTGCCGGTCTGCACGACGGCTTCGAGCAGCGGCAGCATCTCGTTCAGCGAGGAGAGCTTCTTCTCGTTGATCAGGATGTAGGCGTCGTCGAATTCAACGCGCATCTTGTCGGCATTGGTGACGAAGTAGGGCGAGATGTAGCCGCGGTCGAACTGCATGCCTTCGACGACGTCGAGTTCGGTCTCAAGCGACTTGGCTTCTTCAACCGTGATGACGCCCTCGTTGCCGACCTTCTTCATGGCGTCAGCCAGGAACTTGCCGATTTCTGAATCGCCGTTGGCCGAAATGGTGCCGACCTGGGCGATCTCGTCGTTCGAGGTGACCTTCTTGGAGTTCTTGACGAGGTCGGCGACCACGGCTTCCACAGCCAGGTCGATGCCGCGCTTCAGATCCATCGGGTTCATGCCGGCGGCAACCGACTTGGCGCCTTCACGGACGATGGCCTGGGCCAGCACGGTCGCGGTCGTGGTGCCATCGCCAGCTGCGTCAGCCGACTTCGAAGCCACTTCGCGCACCATCTGGGCGCCCATGTTCTCGAACTTGTCCTCGAGCTCGATCTCCTTGGCGACGGTGACGCCGTCCTTGGTGATGCGGGGCGCGCCGAACGACTTCTCGATCACGACGTTACGGCCCTTCGGACCGAGGGTGACCTTCACCGCGTTGGCGAGAATGTCCACGCCGCGCAGCATCTTGTCGCGCGCGTCTACGCCGAATTTAACTTCTTTGGATGCCATGTTTGATGTCCTTGAATATCAGGAGGGAATGGAAAGGGACGAAGCGAACGGCCCTCAGGCCTTCTTCTTGGCCGCGGCGGGGCCGCCTTCGAGGATGCCCATGATGTCGCTTTCCTTCATGATCAGGAGGTCCTGACCGTCGATCTTGACCTCGGTGCCCGACCACTTGCCGAACAGCACGCGCTCGCCGACCTTGACGTCGAGCGGGACCAGCTTGCCGGCCTCATCGCGGCCGCCGGGGCCGACGGAGACGATCTCGCCCTGGGAGGGCTTCTCTTTGGCGCTGTCCGGGATGATGATGCCGCCAGCAGACTTCTCTTCGGCGTCGATACGCTTGACCACGACGCGGTCGTGAAGCGGACGGAATTTCATGCAGTCCTCCTAAGTTTCTGTGATCGCTAGAGTATTTCGAAAATTGGCAGTCGCTATGGTGAAGTGCCAAGCGAGTAGCGCAGACATAGGCCGATCGTTCCCGACGGGCAAGGTGCATTACCAAATAAATTAGCACTCTATTATGACGGCTGCTAATTTGGTTAAGCTTACGGGCCGACGGGGCGAGGCGCGGCAGCTTCAGTTTGAGGTTTGCGAAACGGTTCTCGTGCGGGTTCGGGACGGCGCGTGCAATCGGGTGCTGCAGGAATGAGACGGCCGCTTCGCCGGACTGCCGGAATGGCGCAGGGACCATCGCCCGCCGCTACGCGCGTCCGGGCGGACAAAGCCAAACCTTTTCGGGATGGCGCGCTGAGCTAGGGACAGTAATGGCGACTACGTCGCTCTAGAGCTTGCCATGGGTGCGAGTCTCTGCGCTCAGCGCCGCACGACATGCGATGCCTAGAAGTAGCTGCTGACATGCAATTCTACGTTTCAGGGTTGCAGGCGATCGGTCTACTCAACAATTCCGACGAATTGCTGGTGCATCGGACAGAAGCTAGGTTCGCCATCCACGCGCGTCGCTATTTGGCGCGTTGGAAAGCTGGGAAGCGCGCCATGGCGAAGCGGATGCGGGTGTCGTGTAGCAAATCAAAGGCCGCGGCAAAGCGCCCGGTGGCAGCGGCGACGTTGCTCAAGCGACCAGTACCGAAGGCCGCTGCAGTCAAGCCTGCTGCGCAGCGTGCTGCCGCCAGGCAAACCACTGCGCTGGAGCCGCCCAAGCGACGCAAGCAGCGGCCGGCCGTAAGTCATTATCGCGAAGACGATTTCGTGGCGGGTCCACATGGTTATGCGAAGTATCGCGACCTCGGTGTTGCCGAGGCCAGCGGCGGCCTGGCGCAAGCGCGTGTGATCAGGCTGATCGGCCCATACGATCCCGATCAAGTCGCCAAGCTGGGTTATCACGACGCCGAATTTCAACTCATCTATGTGCTGAACGGATGGGTGAAGATTTATCTCGGCGGTGTCGGCGAGACGACGATGCGGCAAGGCTCGAGCTGGACCCAGCCTCCACGCATCAAGCATGCGATCCGTGATTACTCGGACAATTGTGAGTTGCTGAACGTGATGATGCCGGCGCAGTTCAAGGCGCTGGATGTAAAAAGGTAGCGCGTCCGCAAGGTGTATGAGAGCGAAGTCATCTGCAGCGATGTCTCCGCTCTGAAAGTGGACGCGGCTTGCGGATCACACCTTCGACGTATCTGCCCGGTTTTCCCTACGGTGATGTCGTAAGTAGCAAAGCGTCGGTGCTTGATAGCGAGCGGCCGGTCAGCCATTGGTCAAGTATCGCGGGCCGAGGTGGTACTGACGTGTTCAAGTGTAGCGCAAGAAAAAAGGCCGAGCAGCGTCTCGCTCTGAAAGCTGGCACGCGGATCTGCACTCACTTACCTACTCGCTGCGATTGCGCATAAAATCCGACACAATGCGCGTCATTACGGGTTTCATCGACAATAATTTGATTACTGTTGGTTCTTAGGATCGCCGCGGATTGGTGCCGCGAGTGACGGCAAGCTGTTATTTTATTCGCCGGATCGGATAATTTCTATGCTCGATAATGACTGTGCCAGCGGTCAGACCATTAGCCTGACTGCCTTCGACCATGGGTGTAATGCGGTCTTGATTATCGATGGTGACCATCGCGTCCGCTACTTCAATCGCGCCGCTGAAGCCATCTGGACGATGGATCGTGCGGAGGTCGTCGGCCACGATGTCAGTTGCCTTGGGATCACGGACCTGGACCAGATGGACTGCGTGCCGTTCTCACAGCAGCACGATCATCACGAAGCATCGCCACGCGTTGCTGCTGGCACTGTGATCAATCGCAAGGACGGCCGGATCATTCACGTCGATATATCATTGGCGGAGATCGCGTTCGACGGGCAGCAGTGTCGCATCGCATTCGTGGACGACAAGAGCAGACAATATGCATTGCAGGAACGCATCGCGCTTCTCACCTCGATGGCGGATAGCGCCGATCGCGTTATTCTCGTGACGGATCGACAATTGAGAATTGTCTATACCAACCTGGCCTTCACCACGTTGTTCGGATATTCGGCCGAGGAGGCGAAGGGGCAACCGGCGAATAGCCTGTTGACCGGCCGCTACACGGATCGCAGAACACTGGCACGCTTCCGGCGCAATCTGGGCGCCAATGAAAGCACGGCCGATATCCTGCTCTATGACAAGAACGGCGACGAGATCTGGGTGTCGGCGATCGTCAAGCCGTTTCGGAATGATCAGGGGCAGATCGAAAGCCTATTCGCACTTTTGTCGGACGTGTCCGATAGCAAGAAGCTACGCTCGCTCCAGCAACTGACGATGAACGCACTGGCCGATGAAATCCCCATCGCGGAGATCGCAGATCGCTTGTGTCGCTTCGTCGAAACCATAGCGCCCGACGTGGTATCTTCGCTGCTCCATGTCGATGCAAACGGATTGCTGCATCCGCTTGGTGGGCCAAGTCTGCCGCCGGATTATTGCCGCGCATTGGATGGCGTGCCGATCGGGCCGCAGATCGGTTCATGCGGCTCGGCTGCATATTTCGGCGAGCCGGTATTGGCCATCGATATCGATACAGACCCGCGGTGGCAGCCCTATAAACAACGGCCGATAGAGGTCGGTCTGCGTGCGTGCTGGTCGTCGCCGGTTAAGGCGACGGACGGCCGTGTGATCGGGACGTTTGCGTTCTATTTTCGTGAATGCCGTCCACCCAGCCGGTGGCACCAGAAGATCGTCGATGCGTGCGTCTATCTCGGCTCGCTGGCGATCGAGCGCAAGGAAGCGCGGGCGGAGATCGCGCGGCTTGCCCATTATGACGGGCTGACCGGGTTGCCCAACCGCGCCCGTTTGCACGAATTGATCACCGCATCGATCGAGGCGTGTCCGGTCGGCAAACATGTTGCGCTGGCGTTCCTCGACATCGATAGTTTCAAGGACATCAATGATACGCTTGGACACCCGGCGGGCGACGAAGTGCTGGTTCAATTTGCCAAGCGTCTGCGTGCGCAGATGGGACCAGGCGACATGCTGGGGCGTGTCGGCGGCGATGAGTTCGTGATGGTGCTGCCCAAATGCAATACGCGCGAGGCCGCCGGCGTCGCGTCGCGGATCGGGGAGTCCCTGGCCGTGCCGCTCACCATCGGAGCCACGCAGGTGACGATTTCCACCAGCATCGGGATCAGCTCCTATCCTGACAATGCGATCGATATCGACACACTGACCAAGCAGGCTGATGCAGCAATGTATGAAGCCAAGCGTTCCGGACGCGCAACTTATCGAGTATACAGCCCCGACATCAACCGCGCGGCTGAAGAACGGATGGCGTATACGGGGGCATTGCGGAAGGCCGTCGCGAATGATGGGTTGCAATTGCATTATCAGCCGCAGATCAGGACAGCGGACGGGTCGATCTACGGCGTCGAAGCATTGGCCCGGTGGCACGATCCGGTTCTCGGCGTGGTATCGCCGGCCAAATTCATTCCGCTGGCCGAGCAGTGCGGATTGATCGAACAGATCGCCTTGTGGTCGGTGCGTGCGGCTTGCCATCAGATGGTGGAGTGGCGTGCAGCGGGCCTCGATATTCCCTGCGTTTCCGTCAATCTGTCGCCTATCAATTTTCAGAACGCCGATCTGGCTACGGTGATTGCGGATATTTTGTCGGAAACCGGTCTGCCCCCCCATGCCTTGATGCTCGAACTGACTGAGGGAGCGGTGCTCAACGAACGCTCGCTGGCGATCGGGACGATGAATGCTTTGCGTGAACTCGGGGTGGGGCTTTCGCTCGACGATTTCGGAACGGGCTATTCCAGTCTGAGCCGGCTGGCCTATCTGCCGATCCGCGAATTGAAGATCGATCGCAGCTTCATGCAGGATATCGACACCGCGCATTGCACGCGCGACGTGGTCACCGCGGTGGTCCGCGTCGGCCAAAGCCTGCAAATGAGCGTGATTGCCGAGGGCGTGGAGACCGAGGCTCAGCTCAGACTGCTGACTGAACTCGGATGCGATGTCATTCAGGGCTTCCTATATGCGCCCGCATTGTCGCCTCCCGCCTTGGAGAGCTGGCTGCTGGACTACAATGCCGAGCGTGCAAGTTTGTTGTTGCAGCAATCAGGCCGGACGTCGCGGAAGTCGGACGCCACTTCAACGTCCGGACGAGCATCGCTCAGGCGGGCTGGATAGGCAAGGCGAGCGGTTGGACGACGATCCCGCGGAGTACGCTAAGTCATCACGCCGACGATGGCGCCCATCAGGCACGTGGTCAGCGTTCCCGACAGGATCGACTTCAGTCCAAGCGCATTGATCTCGTCACGTCGCTCGGGCGCCATGGTGCCGAGCCCGCCGATCATGATGCCAAGGCTGGCGAAATTGGCAAAGCCGCACAGCGCGTAGAGCATGATCAGGCGCGAGCGCGGGTCGAGTGCATTGGCGTCGAGCTGGGCGAGCTGAACATAGGCGATCAGTTCGTTGAGGATCGTCTTGACGCCCATCAGCGATCCCGCCGTGATCGCCTGCTGCCATGGCAGGCCCATCAGCCAGCAGATCGGTGCCATCGCATAGCCCATGAGACGCTGGCCGGTGAGCGGCGCGTCGCCGACCGCCGGTAGCAGCATCAGCATGGCATTCATTAGATACATCAGAGCGACGAACACCAGCAGCAGTGCCACGATGTTGACGAGCAGCTCGATGCCGGCTGTCGTGCCTTTGACGATGGCATCCATGGTGCTGGTGGCGGGGGAGGCCGTTTCCGCAAGCGAACCGCCGGTGCGGCGATCTTCCGTTTCCGGCACCATGATCAGGCTGACAAGGATTGCCGCGGGCGCCGACAACACCGAAGCGATCACGAAATGCGCGGAGGCATCAGGCAGTAGCGGCGCCATGAAGGTTGCGTAGAGTACCAGCACCGTGCCCGCAATTCCGGCCATGCCCCCGGTCATCACCACGAACAGCTCGCTGCGCGTGAGCTGCGCGATATAGGGCCGAATGAACAGCGGCGCTTCGACCATGCCGAGAAAGATGTTGGCAGCAGTGGAGAGACCGACGGCGCCGCCGATGCCGAGCGTGCGCTCGAGTACCCAGGCCATGCCGCGTACGATCGGCGGCAGGATGCGCCAGTAGAACAGCAGCGTGGTCAGCACGCTGATGACGAGCACCACCGGAAGCGCCTGCAATGCCAGCACGAAATCGGCGCCCGGTGCCTTGAGGTCAAACGGCAGCGCACCGCCGCCGAGATAGCCGAACACGAATGACGTGCCGGCGCGCGACGCGGCGGCGATGGTTGAGACGGCATCGTTGATGACGCCGAACGCGCGCGTGACGACAGGGAGCTTCAGCAGAATGAGGGCGGTTGCGATCGTCGCCGCGAGCCCGATCGCCGCCTTTCGCCACGACACCTTGCTGCGATGTTCCCCGCACAGCCAGGCAATGCCGAGCAATGCGACGATACCGAACGCAGACTGAAGCTGAAGCATTGATCCCCCGAACCGCAGCAATGATGCCGCGGCGGGAGAGATCATGCAATGTCGGTGCCGGGCAGGGGAGGAGCTGATCAGGCAGCTGTTGTATCTTGGATGGGTTCGACAACCAGCTTGACGCCGAGCGCAGCGAGAACTTTTCGAACGGTGTCGAATTCGGGCTTCGATTGACCGTTCAGTGATTTGTAAAGGCTCTCGCGTGAGACACCGGCGCTATCTGCGACACTGGCCATCCCCGTTGAGCGTGCCACCGTGCCGATGGATCGCGCGATGATGGCAGCATCATTGCTTTCAAAAGCTTCAGTGAGATAGGCCGCGATCGTCTCAGCGTCATTAAGGTGGTCGGCAACATCGAATTTCTTGAAGTGCGCCATGATGTTCTTCACCATTCTGCGGCGATCTGGATGGCTCGCCGAATATCCTTCGCCTGTGTCGATTTATCGCCGCCGCATAACAGCAGGACAATCACCGAGCCTCTCTGCGTATAGTAGACGCGATAACCCGGGCCATAGTTGATCCTCATTTCGAGGATGCCATCACCCACGGACTTGATATCGCCCGGATTACCGTCTTCGAGCCGCTGAATGCGATCAAATACTTTTGCCGCCGCTCGTCGATCCCGGAGCGTGTCGATCCATTGGTCGAATTCCACACTCGATTGGATCTCAATC
>SDZE01000516.1 GCA_004173095.1 Bradyrhizobiaceae bacterium | reverse complement strand
ACAAGTGGAGTGGGATGCCATGGACCGACGTTGCTTTGTTCTCGGCGGCGCAGCCCTGGTGGCCGGCACGGCAGCGGCTTACGCCCAGCACGCCAGTCATCCCGCGCTCCCCGCAGCGCAGCCCTCCACCGAGCCCTTCGCCAGACTGCAGGGCGGCCAGCCACATCATCTGACGCCGGAGCAGGAAGCGCAGCGGGTGACGGATAGTCCGGCGCCAAAAGGCCCGCCTGGCAGCTGGCGACCGCGTGCCGCTCTGCCGCTACCGCGCAGCGAGATGGCCTGGGCGACCGCCTGGGCCGATCGCATGCATATCGTCGGCGGCTACGGCGAAGGCCGCGTCGATCGACCTTATCACCATGTCTATGATGCTGCGAAGGATCAGTGGTTCAATGCCGCGCCGCTGCCGCGTGGCGCCAATCACGTCTCGGTCACCGCCGACAACGGCCGGGTCTATGCACTCGGCGGCTTCATGCAGCAGAACCGCGGCTCGGATCAGAACGCCTATGCCTATGACGTCGCTGCCGATCGCTGGGACAGCATCGCGCCGCTCCCGCGTCCGCGCGGCGCTGGCGCGGCCGTTGCGCTCAATGGCAAAATCCATCTGATCGGCGGCGCTTCGGAGCCAGCAGCCGAGCGCGCTAGCGTAAGCTGGCACGAGGTCTATGACCCCAAGACCGACAAGTGGGAGGTGCGAAAGCCGTTGCCCGGCGCGCGCGACCATGTCGGCTGCGTCGCTTATGGCGGCGTCATCCATGTCATCGGCGGGCGCTTCAACACGTTCGAATACAACACCGACCTGCATCACATCTATCTGCCCGAGCGTGACACCTGGGAGTTGCGCAAGCCGCTGCCGACCGCGCGCTCCGGCCATGGTCTGGTGGTCTATCGCGACCGGCTCTTTGCCATGGGCGGCGAATCCGGCGTCCAGCGCGACGGCAAGCTGACGCAGGAAAAGGTGTTCGGGCAGATGGAAAGCTACGATCCCAAGACCGACAGCTGGCAAAGCCATGCCCCGATGCTGACCCCGCGCCATGCGGTGGGCGCCACGGTGATCGGCGACTGGATCTATGTAGCCGGCGGCGGTGCCGTCACTGGCGGCGCGGTCCAATCGGCGATCCATGAGGCGTTCACGCTGGGATAACTGCGCCTTACGCATCCCCTCACGCAGTCGTCAGCCGCTCATTGCCCGCTCACATCCATTTTAGAGCGAGTGTTGTTTTCCAGACATTTACTTTGTTTGCGAGTTCCGCTCAGTAACGACAGCCGCGGCACGGTTCCCGTGTCGTCGGAGACCGGCTGTTTACACAGTCGGTAGAGACTTCCTGAAATTGCAATTGTGGGCTCGCCCGCGGGCGGGACGACCGCGACCGGCCGA
>SDZE01000210.1 GCA_004173095.1 Bradyrhizobiaceae bacterium | reverse complement strand
ACGCCGACCAGTTCTTTCTCGACCAGTGCGATTTCGCGGGTCTTCGCTTGCTCCTGGGCGCTAAGGCCGGCAATCTCCTCGTTCAGCTGCGCGATCCGCTCGCGCAATTGCTGCTTCTGGCCGATCCGGCCGGTCGAGCGCACGTTGAACAGTTTGGTTTCGCTGCCGATCACGTTCTTCACGTCGTCGTCGGCCATCTGCTCCAGCAGTTGCGGCGGAAAGACGATTCGATCAGCGCCGCGCTGCTCGGCTTCGAGGCGCGCGGCGCGCGCCCAGAGGCCATTGAGATTCTTGGTGACGATGGCGAGGCCGGCTTTGGTCACGGTGTCGTCCAGGCGGACGACGACATCGCCGGCCTTCACGACGTCGCCGTCGCGCGCACGCAATTCGCCGACGACGCCACCGGTCGGATGCTGGACTTTCTTGACATTGGAATCGACGACGACCGAGCCTGGCGCAATCAGCGCGCCGGCGAGCTGCGCCGTCGCGGCCCAGCCGCCGAGACCGCCGCCGAGGATGAGCACGACGGCAAGCCCGATGATCAGGTGCAGGCGGATCGAGCGCTGCGATGAGGTTTTTGGCGTGGTCATGGCTTGGCCACTCCGCCCTCGGCGACGATCTTGATCGGCTGCGGTGCAGGTCGCTGCAGCACCTGGCCGAGTACAGTCTCCTTCGGGCCGAAAGCCTGCATGCGGCCGTCCTTCAGCACCAGCAGCATGTCGACCCCCTCAATGCCGATCGGGCGATGCGCCACCACGATGACGATGGCGCCCCGGGCCCGTGCGGCGCGCACCGCCCGGGTCAGCGCCTCGTCGCCTTCGGTGTCGAGATTGGAATTCGGTTCGTCGAGCACGATGAGGAACGGATCGCCATACAACGCCCGCGCCAAAGCAATCCGTTGTGCCTGGCCGGCAGACAGCACGCTGCCGTGATCGCCGACTTCGGTGTCATAGCCTTGCCTCATGCCGACGATGAGCTCGTGCACGCCGGCCTGCCTTGCGGCGGCAATGATGTCGTCGTCTTTCGCAGCGGGATCGAAGCGGCTGATATTCTCGGCGATCGTGCCTGCAAATAATTCGACGTCCTGCGGCAGATATCCGATATGGCGGCCGAGATCGTCCGGTGCCCATTGCTCAATGGCGGCCGCGTCGAGGCGAACATGGCCGCGCACCGGTTTCCAGACGCCGACCAGCGCGCGCAGCAGCGACGATTTACCAGAGCCGGATGGCCCGATCACGCCGAGGCCGGTTCCGGCGGTCAAGGCGAACGTGACGTCGCTGACGGTGATCCGTTGTTCGCCCGGCGGTGCAATGCTCACCCCCTCGATGCTCAGCCGTTCGCGCGGGCTCTGCAACTGCGTGACCGGTGCATGAGCCGGCAGTACCTGCAGCAAGCCATTCAGCCGGTGCCAGCTTTGCCGCGCCGTGACGAGCCCTTTCCAATGCGCGATGGCAAGATCCACCGGCGCCAGCGCGCGAGCGCTCAGGATCGAGCCGGCAATGATGATGCCGGCGGTGGCTTCCTGATTGATCACGAGATAGGCGCCGACGCCGAGCACGGCGGACTGCAGCATCATGCGCATCACCTTGGCGATGGCGCCGAGCCCGCCCGCGACATCGCTGGTGCGCTGGTTGCCTGCCAGATAGGTCGCGTTGGCGTCTTTCCAGCGCTGCGCCAACCGGCCGGCCATGCCCATGGCGACCACGACTTCGGCATTGCGCCGGCTCGATGCGGCAATGCCGCCGCGGTTGGCGGCGAGGCTGGCAGCCTGCTGCGCGGGCGCGCGAGTCATCACTTCCGTCAGGATGGTGAGCGCCACCAGCAGCAGCGCGCCGACCAACGCGGTGACGCCGATCATCGGATGGAAGGCGAAGCAGATGGCGAGATAGAGCGGCAGCCAGGGCAGGTCGAACAGCGCGCTTGGTCCCTGTCCGGACAGAAAGGCGCGGACATTGTCGAGGTCGCGCAGCGGCTGCAGACCCTCATTGCTCTTGCCGGTCAAAAGCGGCAGCCGCACCACGGTGTGGAACACGCGCGGGCTCAGTGCCTCGTCGAGCGACGCGCCGATCCGCACCAGGATGCGTCCGCGCAGCAGATCGAGCACGCCCTGGGCGATATAGAGCCCGGCTGCGAGCACGATCAGGCCGACCAGTGTCGGCACACTACGGCTCGGCAGCACGCGATCATAGACTTCGAGCATGAAGAACGAGCCGGTAAGATACAGCAGGTTGATCATGCAGCTCATCAGCCCGACGCCGAGAAACGCGCCGCGACAGGCCCGCAGAGCGTCGCCGAGTTCGGAGCGCGCCGATCGTTCGGAAGCGGGTGACAGGGCACGCTGCATCGTCAAACCTTCTGTGGACCAGATTGGACGGTAGCTTCGTCCGACATGGAGTGCGAGCTAACCGTATTCAGGCGCCGACCGAGCGCATTATGCCATCGATCGTCAGACTTGTGCAGGTGGAGGGAAACAGACGGTTAATGGGCAAACCAGGTCGCCGGTACGTCAGCGCTGGCGCGAGTAGTTCACCCGATAGGATCGAAAACTAAGCCATCGTCGGCTGATTGTGCACGATGAAGTCGCTTACGTGCAGCTGCCAAATATTCACATCCGTCAGCGTCACGGAGTTATGACCGTCGAGATGGACGATCGCGTCGCGCCCATGCTGCTCGATCCCGCCGCTGACTTGCCACAGGAAGAATTTCAGATCGGCAAATGGCCCGGACAGGTTGGGAACACCGCGAATGCCGTCGAGCTCGATCTTATCAGTTCCGACCTGGAAGTCGGTGATCGTGTCCTTGCCAGTGCCGGACTGGAAAATGAATTGGTCGGCGCCGCCAAAGCCTTTCAGCGAATCATTGTGATCGCTGGCAAAGATGACGTCCTTGTCGGCTGTCCCTATCAGGGCCAGTGGAGTGCTCCTTGGCGTGGTTGCAGTGCTGAAGATGAAGTTGACCTGGTCGCTGGCGCCGAAACTATCCGTGATCTTGACGGTGACCATGGCTTGCCCGCCATTCCCCTGAAAAGAAGCAAAACTACCGTCAAGGCGACCATCGACCGTCGTCAGCGTCCCGCTCAGCGAATCCTGACCTGTGACTTCCAGCGTATATTGCTCCGTCCTCGACGAGTCGGCATCCGTGACGGATCCGTGGGATAGCGCGTAGATATTGCCACTCTTTGTGAGATGGACATTCGAGGTGTCGATCTCCGGCGTATCGTTCTTCCAGGTAAGTTCGGTTCCGCCACGATAGTCATAGCGGATATCGAGGTGCTTCAGCACGTTCGGGTCGGCCAGCGTGAAATAGTCGCTCGCGTTTCGGCCGTAATGGACATCGACCACGCCATCATGGCTGGTGAACCATAGTTGCCACGGCGCAATTCCCTTGAGATCAATACTATCGCCGTAAGACAGACCCGATACCGTGCCGCTGAAATGCGCGCCGCGGTCGATGATCAGCGTATCGTGGCTGCAGCCGCTGAATGTCACATTGGCGTCCGACCAGCCGCCGAATTCGAGCGAACCGCCACTAATCTTGGCGGTGCCGCTACCTCGCAGATCGCCGTCGATCGTGAACAGCCCCGAATAAGCATGAAGTTCGCCATGATTGACGAGGTTTCCCTCGATCTCCATGCCGGCACGTCCATTGGCCTCGATCGTTCCCCAGTTGATGAAGTCGGCGTAACGCACGTCGATGGTCAGCTTGTAATAGCTGTCGGCGACAATGTGGCCGTTCGCTTCATTGGTGATATCGAGCAGCCCGTCACCGAGCGTGCCGTAGCCGTTGATGGTGTTGTCGTGATTGATGAGCTGGGCGTGCGTTGTCGCGCTGCCGATGCGATCCGCAAAACCGTCCAGGGTGACGGTGCCGCCGCCATCGAGATGGACGATACTGCCGATCAGCAGCGTCGATCCGGCCGTGTAGTTGTCGATGGTGAGTTGCCCATAATTATGGACATCACTGCTGACTTGCAGCGTAGTGCCTGGCGCCAGCGTCAAGTCGCCGTAATTGAAGACATCGCCGGAGACGTCAAGATGATGCGTCCCGCCGGATGTGGTGAGCACTACCGCGGCGCCCGATGCGATCAACAGTGTGCCGACAACGGCATTTACGTCGAGATTTATATTGGTGTTTGCGTTGATCAGAACGAACTGCGATGCGGTCGGGACGCCCTGGCTCCAGTTCGCCGGAGTGCTCCAGTTTCCTGTGCCTTGCCAGATGTTGGCCGCCACGGTCACCGTGACGGGCTGGCTGATGGTCCCGCCATATCCATCACTGATGGTGATGTTGAACGTTTCGGTGAGCGTGCCACCCGCTGTGACCAAGGCTGCGCCCATCAGATCGGGATTGACCGCGTAGGTCCAGTTGACGGTGCCGGTCTTGCCGAGGACACCGGTCGTATCGTCGATCGTGCCCAAGGTGAGCGTTCCGATTACGCTTGTTGCATGCGTCGCAGTCGCTGTGTGCAGGTCGGCGATGTCGACGTCGGAGAATTTGATCGTGCCCTGAGCCGTTGAGGTGGACGTTGTCACCTGAGCCGCAGTACCAGCCACAACAATAACCGGTCCGTCATTGGCGCCGGTAATGGTGATCGTTTCGGTTTGCGCCACCGTCGCGCCATGGGCATCGATGATGGCGTAAACGACGGTGATGGTCGCTGTCTGTCCGACACCAAGATAGGCGAAGGCGGCGGGATCCACCTTCAACGTCGTGCCGGTCAGCGTCACGCCGACAGGCGCGGTTTGCAACGCGACGCCATTCAGCTTGAACGCAAGATTGCCGATCGTCAGTGTCGCGCTCTCGCCGAGGTCCGGATCGGAGGCGCCGGCGAGCAGGTCGAAAGATTTGAGCGCGTCGCCTTGCGTCACAGCGCCCGTCAGCGCGGTCGCGATGGTCGGCGCATCGTTGCTGCCATCGACGGTGAAGACGATGGTCTGCTGCGTGGTGTCGGGGCCGGACTGGCTCGCGAAGCCGATCGTGTAGACGGCTGTCTGGCCCAGAGCGAGAAACTTGAACGCCGCGGGATCATAGCTCACCTGGCCGGTCTGTGCGTCCACCGTCACCAGCGATTTCAGGTCCAGGTTGGACGGCGTGCCGCTGGGGCCAGTCGCGGAAATGATGCGGGCCGTCCCCGGCACGTAAGGCGTGGCGATGTCGCCGGTGTCGGGATCGGTGATCATGACCTGATCCGCGATGGCGAAGCTGGTTTGATCGACCGGGAGCATCACCGTCACGGGGGCGATGGTGATGGTCGGCGCGGTGTTGAAGCGCGTGATGGTGACATTGATCGGCGGGGTGCCCGGCGCATCGCCCGGCAGATTGATGGGCACCGTCAGTGGCTGGCCCGGCAGCACATCCGGCGGCGGCAGAAACTGCAGCGGATCGGGACTGGTGCCCGAATTCGGATCGCCCGGTGCCGATCCGCCGCCGGAACCGTTGCTGCGCGGGATGGCGTTCGGAATGTAGTCCGGGAAATACTGCAGCAGCGTCTGCTGGATGATGGCCTGCGCGATCGGCGTCAGCGGGTCCGCGGGCCCGGTGGACGTGTCGCCTTGGCCGGTGACGCTGGTGACCTGGCCGGCTTCATTGACGGTGCCGATGATCTGACCGGTGGTCTTGCTGTATAGGACATAGGAGCCGACTTTGCCGCCGGGCTCCACCAGAACCTGGAATTTCACCGGCGGCGCGCCGCCCTGGCCGGGCACCTCGAAGCCGATTTCGACCAGCACGGCGGTGCCGCGAATGCCCATGGTCGCGACCGGCGTATCGACGCGCATATCGCCGTTCTTGGCCGTCTCCCCCGCCACGAACGTCACGGTGCCCTGGATCAGGCTGAGCAGCGAGGAGTTCGATGATCCCTGGGGATCGTAGACCATCTCGTTCAAAACCATCCGCGCATTGGCGGAGAGGCCGAACACAGTGCCGTCGATGAAAGTGAGGTTCAGCGAGGAGGCCGCACCGGCCTGCACCACGTCGCCCTTCTGCACGGGGTCGCCGACATTGAGCATCACCGAGACGCCATTGCGAATGGCGGTGGCGGTCCCGGTCAACTTGCTGACGGTGCCGATCACCGTCGCGGCCGCTTGAGTGGCACCGCCGGCCTGTGCCAGTTGCACTTCGCCGACGAGGGCCTTGACGAGATCGGGCGACAGCGTAGCGCCATCGGTCGATTTCAGCGCGGCGCGGTTGGAACCTTTGAAGTAGTCCGGCACGACATGATCGCGGCCATCCTTGGACAGTACCAGATCGACGCCGCTGCGCGCGAAATCACCGGCGAACAGCAGTTGCGCATCATCGACCACAATCGACGATGACGACGTTTGTGAAAGGCCACTGACGGCAGCGCCATCCTGCGCAACTCCGTCGGGTGAAACGCCCAATAATCCGAAATCAAATGTACCGGAGTAATTCAAGGCGTACGCTCATGGTTAAAAATTGATGAACCAATCAGCCATGCATAACACCCGTGGGTGCAATGCGAAAGTGGACGTGTGCGCAGATTGGTTCGCAACCTCGTGGCTGGTGCAGCAGCGCCATCAGGCCTCTGTAGGCGCTCACGAATCTTGCGTTAACCGAACCTCAAAATAATCGCTTCGGCAGCGGTCCGAGTTCCATGTGCC
>SDZE01000046.1 GCA_004173095.1 Bradyrhizobiaceae bacterium | reverse complement strand
ATGCTCGTTGGACGCGGAGGATATCGACACTTCGTTTGAAGCTCGCATAACAACAGGCAACAAGTGGACTACACTTGTTCGCAGCGGAGCCATGACGGGCACCCAGGTTCTCGACCTCGCTTGCCCGTGAAACGCAACAGCACAGGCTGCCGCCTCCATCTCTCATCATCGGTGCGGACCATCCGCACCTCATACATACAAGCAAACCGGCCCGCGCGCCGGTGTCAGGATTGCTATGTCTCGCTGTTCTCTCGGCGGCGTGAGCCTGCTCGTTCTGTCGGGCTCTTTCGCCGTGTTGCCCTCCGATCTTCGCGCCCAGACGCCGAGCCAGACGCTACCGGCGGTCACCGTGGAAGCGCCGAAGCAATCGCGCGCCAAACCGGCCACCAGACGGAGAGTCTCGACAGGTCTCGCACCGCGATCGTCGACGCCAGCCGCCGTCCGTGCGCCGGAGAATGCGACAGCGACACCGCGGGTGACGATGGACAGGCCGCCCGTGTTTGCCGGCGGCCAGGTGGCGCGCGGTAGCCGCCTTGGAATGCTCGGCAATACCGATACATTCAGATCGCCCTTCGCGACGGCGAGCTACACCAGCCAGACCATCCAGAATCTACAGGCCGCCACGGCCGCTGATGCGCTGCTGCTCGATCCGTCGGTCCGCGTGACCAGCCCGATCGGCGGTCTCGTCGACTCGTTCTACATCCGCGGCTTTCCGATTGCCGAGGGCACGTCCGGCGAGGTGGCGTTTGACGGCGTGTATGGCATCGCGCCGAATTTCCGCGTCTTCAATACGTATGTCGATCGAATCGAAGTCTTCAAGGGACCGTCCGCGATGCTCTCCGGCGTGTCGCCGAACGGCGGCGTGGGCGGCGTGATCAACGTCGTGCCGAAACGTGCCGATGCCGATTTCAGCCGCATCGGCGTTGGCTACGCTTCCAAAGGTTTCGCCGAGACCAATATCGACGTCTCGCGGCGCTTCGGCGAGCATCGCGAATTCGGATTGCGCTTCAATGGCAAGCTCGGCGGTGGCGACACCGCGCTTGATCACCAGTCGGATCGCCTCAAGGTCGGTTCGCTGGCGCTGGACTACCAGGGCGAACGCTACCGGTCCTGGATCTACGCGCTGACGCAGAACGAACGCATCCAGGCGCCGTCCCGCCCCTTCACGATTGCCAGCGGCCTTGCCGTGCCGGCCGCGCCGGACGGTCGGACCAATCTGACCCAATCCTGGGAATGGTCGCGGCTGCAGGAATCGTCGGCCCTGTGGAAAAACGAGCTCGATCTGTCCGACTCGGTCACGCTGTTCGGCAATGTCGGCGGCTCGCAGACAAACGTCGAACGCTTCTTCGGGGTGCCGAATATCGTCAATGCCCGCGGCGACACGATCACCACGCCGCAGTACTACAATCTCGACGTCGACCGCTTCACCATCGACGGCGGTCTCCGTGCCAAATTCGACACCGGTTTCGTTCATCACGCGCTGTCCGTCCAGGCTTCGCATTACGACGAACAGCAGTATCGGGCATTTCCGGCCGGGCGATCCTATTTCTCGAACATCTACAGCCCGATCGCCCAGCCCGAGCAGAGCTATACCATCCCCTCCTTCAAGCCGCGGCTGTCGGACACCACCCTCAATGGCCTTGCCATCGCCGACACGCTGTCGGCGCTGGACGATCGCGTCGCGCTGACGCTCGGGGTCCGCCGCCAGCAGATCATCGCGCACAATTTCGCACCGGCCACCGGCCTGCAGACAGCCGCCTATGATCAGACCGCGACGACCCCGATGGCCGGACTGGTGGTGCGGCCGATCGATCATGTGTCGCTCTATGCCAACTTCATCGAAGGCCTCAGCCGGGGAGATACCGCTCCGCTCACTGCGCTCAATGCCGGCGAAGTCCTCGCGCCTTACAAGACCCGGCAATACGAGACCGGCATCAAGCTGGACTATGGTACGATCGGCGCGACATTCGCGCTGTTCCAGATCACGAAACCGAATGGCGAGTTGAACGCCGGCATCTATTCAGCCGGCGGCGAGCAACGCGTGCGCGGCGCGGAGTTCAACGTGTTCGGCGAGATCGCTCCGGGCATTCGGGCTGTCGGCGGGCTGACGCTGTTCGACGCCACCGTGACGCAGACGGCATCCACCGCCAATATCGGTAACACCCCGATCGGCATTCCATCCGCGCAATTCAATCTGGGCGGAGAATGGGATCTGCCGGGCGCGCGCGGCGTGACGCTGACCAGCACGTTGGTTCATACCGGCCGGCAATTCGTCAACGCCGCCAATACGCAGGTTCTGCCGGAATGGACCCGGCTCGATCTCGGCGCACGCTATGTGACCTATCTCGAAGGGCGCAAGACCACGCTTCGCGGCACCGTGCAGAATATCGCCGATACCAATTACTGGGCGGGGACCGCCTCGTTCGGCACCATTGCGCTGGGGACGCCCCGCGTCATCCTGCTGTCGCTGGAGGTCGAGCTATAGAGCCGCGCATGGGCTCGGCCTCTAAGGCGCCTTCGGTCGCAGGATGGCCCAGCCGATCCGCAATGGCGGCCGGCGGCCATTCACCAACCGGTCGAACGCACGCGGCACCTCGGGCACCAGGCCGGAGAAGCGGGCGACAATCTCTGCCGGCGGCGTGCCGAGCGTATCGCTGGCGCGCCAGACGACGACACCACCGGTCACGGTGAAACTAAACGGCGTGATCCACGGCGTCAGCGCCGGCTGCGCATCGTTGAGAACGTGCGGCCGCGCCGGATTCATGGCGATCAGGGCCGCCAGTTGCTGATCACCGGCGACGGCGGCGAGTGTCTGTCCGGTGCGGCGCTGGAAACTCTCGCTGAAAAACCGTCCGATATCGGCGGCCGGCAACGCGGTGCGATCCTCCGGGCCGTCGATCCACGGCGTCACCGCCAGATTGATCAGAACGGCGACGGCGGGCGCCACGATGGCCGCCAGCCAGACCTTGCGCAGCACACGCTGGCGCCGCAGCGCGACCAGGTCGCCCGACGCCACCACCACGGCGAGGCCGACCATCACCAGCGCAATGCCTGAGCCGCCGAGCACGGTGTCGTAGCCGTACAGCGCCGCAGACAGGGTGCCGAGCAGCCCCGGCACCAGCGCGAAGGCATAGACATACAGCCGCGCGGTCAGCGAGACCGCGGGCCTGAAGATCATCGGCGCATCATCGGACGGCGGGACGAGGCGCCGCCAGTTCATCGCGCAGAGCAGGATCGCAAAACCGGTGGCCGCGATCAGCCAGCCGAGCAGCACGCCCCAGGCCTCGGCCTTGCCGGCCAGATCGGTCAGCACCGGCGGCTGCGGCAGGACGGCAATGCCGGCGCGCATCAGCCAGATCGCGTAAGGCAATGCCAGCGCGGCGATTACCACGATGCCGAACAGCGGATCCAGCGAGGCCAGATGGCGGCGGCCGCGCGGGGTTGACAGTCCGAATAGCAAGGGCAGCGGCAGCAGCCACATCGCATGCGGCGTGGTCAGCAGCAGCAAACCGGCCGCGATCGACAGCGCGAACCATGCGCTGCGGCGGCCTTCCCCGATCGCCAGCCAGGCATACAGCAGCACCATCGCCCACAGCGGCCGCGCCAGCACCAATGGACCGAACTCCACGCCGGGCCAGCTGAACGCGGTGATCGTCATGGTCAGCAGCACCGCGATGACCGCCTGCGGGCCACCGACGATATGGCGCCCGAGATGGAACACCGCCTGCAGGGTCAGGACGGCACAGACCTGCGCCAGCACATAGACACCGAAGATGTGGTTTCCTGCGGCGCGAAACGCGATGTCGGCGAGCCAGAACGCGAGCGGCGGCCCGAGCACAGTGCCGACCTGATATTCGCGGCCATGGGCCAGCACGGTGGCGAGGTCGCCGGGCGGCCCGCGATAGAGCAGCATCGGCACGGCGAGCCACAGCAGCGCCTGACACAGCACCACGATCCAGAACACCAGCCTGGGCCGTGCGCGGATCAGTTCGACGATCAGGGAAGTGAAACGCATGAACGTCTGGACCGGCCCGCGAATGACAGAAGCCTTCAGGTGATACGGCGCGCCGGCCGTTCAGGCAACCGCAGCCGATCAGGCGGAGAGGTCGAGGCTCGCTTGCATCTCGATGATGTCGGCCTGCATCGCAGTACCCTCGCGGCGGATGCGCGCGGCGACCACCGGGGCAAACAGGCTGCGGTGGTGGATGCTGGGGCCGAGCTCGTTCAGGGCGTGGAGGTGCTGCGGCACGCCGTAACCCTTATGGACCTCGAAGCCGTAGCCGGGACATTGCTCGGCCAGTCGGCACATCAGCCGGTCGCGCGACACTTTCGCAATGATCGAGGCAGCCGCGATGGACAGCACCAGCGCGTCGCCGCCGATCACGGCTTCGCAGACCGCATCGGTTTCGATCCTGTCGCGGCCATCGACGAAGACATGCTTGGGCGCTTGTGGGAGCGACGCAACGGCGCGCGCGAGGGCCCACAACGAGGCCCGCAAGATATTGTCGCGGTCGATCCGCGCCGGTGACGCATAGGCGACGGCGAAGGACGACGTGGCGCAGATTTCCTCGAACAAAGCCTCGCGCCGGGCTTCGGTCAGTTTCTTGGAATCATCCAGGCCTTTGGGAATCCGTTTGGGATCCAGGATCACGGCAGCAGCCACCACCGGCCCGGCCAGCGGCCCGCGCCCGGCCTCGTCGCAGCCCGCCACCGGCCAGATCCCCTGCTTCAGCAGCGCCCGCTCGCGCCTGAAGCTGGGCGGACCCGCCACGATGGGCTTGCGGGGCTTTGAAACCGCAGCTTTGGCCGTCTTTCTGGCAGGTGAGGTGTTGCGATCCCGAATCATGGGCCGATCGTGCGCATCTCGCCCCGATGGCGCAACCGGGAACCCGATATGATGCCCGCTATCTCGATATCTCAGAAAAAAGCGGAGAAGGGTCGCCGGCCGGCTCTGGTTTCCGGCCGACGCCCCTTCCCCGAGTTGCTCCCAAGATTGCGAGACCTTCAGGAGTAAACGTGTGACCTAGAACAAATTCAGCTGCTGGCCGGCGCCCGCCGGCTTGGCGAAATGGTCAAGCGTGAGTTTGGTGCGCTTCTTGTTAAGCCCGAGCTTGGCGCAGGCGACCTCGAAGCGGCGGCCGATCATCCAGGCCATCGGTCCGGTGCCCTTCATGCGCGTGCCCCACTGCGAATCGTAGTCGCGACCCTGCCGCATCTCGCGGATCAGCGTAAAGACGTGACGATAGCGATCCGGATAATTTGCCATCAGCCATTCGCGGAACAGGTCGCGCACTTCCAGCGGCAGGCGCAGCAGAACGTAACTCGCTTCCTTGGCCCCGGCATGCGCGGCGGCATCGAGGATACGCTCGATTTCGCTGTCGTTCAGCGCGGGAATCACCGGTGCCACCAGCACCGAGGTCGGAATGCCGGCCTCCGACAATTGCCGCAGCGCCTCCAGCCGTTTCGGCGGCGTCGAGGCGCGCGGCTCCATGGTGCGCGCCAGCTTCGGATCCAGCGACGTCACCGACAGCGCCACCTTCACGAGATTGCGCTTTGCCATTCGCGCGAGGATATCGATGTCACGCACCACCAGCGCCGATTTGGTGACGATGCCGACGGGATGCCCCGCTGCTTCCAGCACTTCGAGGATGCCGCGCATGATCTGGCGCTCGCGCTCGATGGGCTGATACGGATCGGTATTGGTGCCGATCGCGATCATCTTCGGCTCGTATTCCGCCGCCGCCAGCTCCTTGGCGAGGAGCGCCGGCGCGTCGGGCTTCACGAACAGCTTGGATTCGAAATCCAGCCCCGGCGACAGGCCGAGATAGGCATGGGTCGGTCGCGCGAAACAATAGACGCAGCCATGCTCGCAGCCGCGATAGGGATTGATCGAACGGTCGAAACCGATGTCCGGTGACTCGTTGCGCGTGATGACTTTCCGCGCCGTGTCCACCGCCACCGTCGTCTTGAACGGCGGCAGGTCGTCGAGGCTCTGCCAGCCATCGTCGAACACGACGCGCGCCTCTTTCTCGAAACGGCCGCTGTCATTGGTCTGGGCACCGCGACCGCGCCGCCGCTGGCGGTCGATCGCCACCTCGATCGCCGGAAACGGCGATGGCCCCCCCGCGATTTCGGACGGCGCGGGAGCAGTCGGCATCTGAAGGGCTGCGGCGTTCTGATTCATGCAGACAGGCTAGCACCTCTTCAGAACATATCAAGAACAACCTTCGAGAATAACAGCCCGCCCACAGGCCTCGCCTTAGCCATAACATGCATTGGTGGCTGCTTTCAGCATGACGAAATGATAACGCTGTGGAACTGGCTTTAAGGTATTATCCACTTCCATGCTGAGCGTGATCATCCCCACCGACGGTGTCGAACAGCCCGCGGTCGCCACTCTGGCGGCGCTGGTGCCGGGCGCGGCCGCCGGCGTCATCCGCGAGGTGCTGCTGGTGGATCGCGCGGGCACCGACGTGATCGAGCGGGTCGCGGATGTGGCCGGCTGCGGCTATCTCACCTCGACAGGCTCACGCGCCGCTGCGATGGCTGCCGGCGCCAGGGCTGCCCGGTCGCCGTGGCTGATGTTTCTGCATGCCGGCGCCGTGCTGGACAGCGGCTGGATTGAAGA
>SDZE01000042.1 GCA_004173095.1 Bradyrhizobiaceae bacterium | reverse complement strand
TATCGATCTTCCCAACGCGGTGCGCGCTTTTCGATGAAGGCGCCGATGCCTTCTTCGGCGTCGCGGGCCATCATGTTGTCCGCCATCACCTCGGCGGCGAAGCGATAGGCGTCAGTCAGCGACATCTCCGCCTGCTGGTAGAACGCTTCCTTGCCGATGCGGATCGTGTGCGCGGATTTGCGCGCCACCTGTTGCGCCAATGCAATCGCGGCGTCGCGTTCGGTGCCCGCAGGCACCACGCGATTGACGAGGCCGATGTCACGCGCGCGTTCGGCCGTGATCGGCTCGCCGGTGAGCAGCATTTCCATTGCCTGCTTGCGCGGGACATTGCGCGACAGCGCGACCATCGGCGTCGAACAGAACAGCCCGATATCGACCCCCGGCGTTGCGAAGCGCGCCTGCTCGGATGCGACAGCAAGATCGCAACTTGCCACAAGCTGACAGCCGGCGGCGGTGGCCATTCCCTGCACCGCTGCGACCACCGGCTTCGGCAGGCGCACGACGCTCTGCATCATCGCGCTGCAGGCGTTCATCAGCTGGCCGAAATAAGCGCGGCCGCCGTCGGCGTCGGTGCGGCGGGCGGTGAGTTCCTTGAGATCGTGACCTGCGCTGAAGGCCGGACCATTCGCGGCGATCACGACCGCGCGCACGGAGCTGTCACCGGCGATGTCGTCGAGCGCGCCGTGCAGCTCGGCGATCAATGCGTCCGACAGGCTGTTGCGCGCAGCGGCGCGGTTCAGCGTCAGCACGGCGACATCGCCGGCTGTCTCACGCAACAGGATGGATGGTTGCGCCGTTTCCGCGCGAGCAGGTTGAGCCATGTCTTGTCTTCCATCGGCTGGGCTTATTTGTCACCATCATGTAACAGGCCGGTGTCGGTGAAAAGAAGGTGAGACGGGACGGAGACATGACGGACGCTAAAATGACGGTGCCGGAGCTGGAGGCGTTCCTGAAGCGCGAGTTCCCGCAAGCCTTCGGGGCCGGCGACATTGCCATCGAGCACGCCGACGGCACCACCTGTCTGCTGCGCCAGACCTATGGCGAGCGGATGCTGCGTCCGGGCGGCACGGTGTCGGGGCCGACTCTGATGGCTCTGGCCGATTTCGCCATGTATGTGGTGCTGCTGTCGGCCATTGGTCCGGTGGGGCTTGCCGTCACCACCAGCCTGAACATCAATTTCCTTCGCAAGGGCCAGCCGGGGCAGGACGTGCTGGCGGCGGCCAAGCTGTTGAAGCTCGGCAAGCGCCTGGCGGTGGGTGAGGTGAACCTGTTGTCCGGCACGTCGCCCGATCCCATCGCCCATGTCACATCGACCTATTCCATTCCAACTAAAGCGTGAATTGGAAGGTAATATATAACCTTAATTACAAGCCTTTGATTTCGCTTGATAATTATATGCGCCCCGGCATTGACGGAATCCGGGCGGTTCTCTAGAACACCTTCAATTCGGCGCTCCCCCGTGGGGCGCCGATCTCTGTTTCACCCGTCTCACGGATACGGATCTCAACATGAAAACCTTTTCGGCAAAGCCGGCTGAGGTCACGAAGAAGTGGATCGTCATCGACGCCACGGGCCTCGTGGTCGGCCGCCTCGCCACGCTGGTCGCAATGCGGCTGCGCGGCAAGCACCTCCCGATCTACACCCCCCACGTCGATTGCGGTGACAATGTCATCATCATCAACGCCGAGAAGGTGGTGTTCACCGGTCGCAAGCGCGACGACAAGATGTACTATCACCACACCGGCTTCATCGGCGGCATCAAAGAGCGTTCGGCCAAGTCGATCCTCGAAGGCCGTTTCCCTGAGCGTGTGGTCGAGAAGGCCGTCGAGCGCATGATCCCGCGTGGTCCGCTCGGTCGCGTCCAGATGGGCAACCTGCGTGTTTACGCCGGCAGCGAGCATCCGCATGAAGCACAGCAGCCCGAGGCATTCGACGTCGGCGCGCTGAACCGCAAGAACAAGAGGGCCGCATAATTATGTCCGATACCATGCAGTCTCTCGAACAGCTCGGTTCGCTGAAGGTCTCCGCACCGGATGCGCCGAAATACGAAAAGAAGATCGACAAGCAGGGCCGCGCCTACGCGACCGGCAAGCGCAAGGACGCGGTTGCCCGCGTCTGGATCAAGCCGGGCGCCGGCAAGGTCGTCGTCAACACCCGCGACGTCGAAGTGTACTTCGCCCGTCCGGTGTTGCGCATGCTGATCCAGCAGCCGCTGGTCGCTGCAGCCCGTGCCGGTCAATATGACGTGATCTGCACCGTCGCCGGTGGTGGTCTGTCGGGCCAGGCAGGCGCCGTGCGTCACGGCCTGTCCAAGGCGCTGACCAACTTCGAACCGGATCTGCGCGGCATCCTCAAGAAGGGTGGCTTCCTGACCCGCGACGCGCGCGTCGTCGAGCGTAAGAAATACGGCAAGGCGAAAGCCCGTCGTTCGTTCCAGTTCTCGAAGCGCTAAGCGTTTCGCGATCATCAGTTCGGAAAAGGGCGCCTGCGGGCGCCCTTTTTGCGTTCGGGGCGCCCGTCGGAAACGGCCCGATCCAGACAGATTGATGCAGTTTATCCGGAAAACTTTGCTTTGCGATAAAACGAATTTCCAATGTGTAGTTCGCTACAGTCACGCGAGGTGATACGCCCCTCCGGCCGACTCAGGCCGGTCATATTGCAAATCATTGCCGGTGCGCGGACATGCTGCTCGACACATCCACTCTGTATCTCGTGGCGACGCTGGTTGCCGTGATGCTCGGGGCCATGCTGCTTTACTTCGGACGGCACGAAAACATCGCCGCGCTGAGCTGGTGGGGGTCCGCCTATCTGCTTGGCGGTGTCTCCGTGGGGCTGTGGACGCTGGCAGGTCCGCTGCTCGGCGAATTGCCGATGCTGGCGCTCAACGCCATCGGCTTCGTCGCCTGCGGCATGGTGTGGACCGCGGCGCGAGTCTTTCACGGCCGCAGCCCGATCTGGGGCGGCGTGTTTTTCGGCGCCATGGTCTGGATCGCGACGATCTTCGCGTTGGCGCCCGAGGCGACGCAGCTGCGCACCACCATCGGTGCCGGCATCGTCGCATTCTACGCGGTGCTGACGGCTTACGAACTCGCGCTTGAGCGCCGCAAATCGGTGCAGCAACGCTGGCCGACCGCGCTGGTGCCGCTGTTGCACGGCTTCGTCCTGATGCTGCCGATCCTGGTCGGCGATTTTCTGCAGGCTGATGGCGCGACGTCCGGAAGCAATTTTGGAGTCACAGCCTTCGCCATCGAGCTGGTGCTCTATGCCATCGGCACCGTGTTCCTGATTTTCGTGCTGGTGTCTGAGCGGACGGTTGCCGCCCACAAGGTGGCCGCGTCCTGCGATCCGCTGACCGGCCTGTTCAACCGCCGCGGTTTCAGCGAAGCGACCGGGCGGATGATCGAGCGCGAGGCGAAAGCCGGGCGTCCGGTTACGGTGATGATTTTCGACATCGATCATTTCAAGTCGATCAATGATCGCTTCGGCCATCCCGCCGGCGACGAGGTGCTCAAGCTGTTCGCCACCGTGATCCAGCATTCGCTCCGGATCACCGACCTGACCGGACGCATCGGCGGCGAGGAATTCGCAGCCTTGCTGCCGTGCAGCCTGGAGGAGGCGATGCAGGCCGCCGAGCGCGTGCGACAAAACTTTGCCGGTTGCGGCATCGAGGTCGACGACGCGCCGGTGGCGACCACTGTCAGCATCGGTGTCGCCGGCGGCCCGGCCGGCACCGAGCTCGATGTGCTGCTCGCAGCCGCCGACACGGCGCTCTATCAGGCCAAACGCGGCGGCCGTAATCGCGTGCAGTCTGCTGCGGAGGAGCCCCTGTCGCTGGCGCAGGGGCGCAAGGCCACGGCGGGCGGTCAGCCGAAGCCAACCGTACGTCTGACACGCACGGATGTCGCCATGACGATGGAAGGCGCCCAGTAAGGGACGGTTTACCAATCGATTCCATGGTCGTGGCATGATGACCACGGACGACCACACCTCAACCCCCGCTTTGATGTCGCTTGACGCCGCCGCCGGCGCGGCCCGGTCGGGCTTTGCCTGCATGTTCTCGTCATCGGATGAGTATGAGTCGGCGCTGATCGCGCAGCGCCGCGCACAGGGCCGCTACGGCAAACAGAAAGCCCGTGCGCCGTTGATCGTATTCGTGGCCACCTGCATCGCCGTGATCGCCGCCGCGGCGGCCTATTTCGCAAGGTCGTAAATCGCCGGACGGATTGCGCTTCGCCGCATCCGGGCTACATTGCCCGACCGCAAAACAAAGGGTCGGACAACGATGATCACGGAAATCGCACAAATCGACGTCAAGCCGGGCACCGAGAAGGATTTCGAGGCCGCCGTCGCCAAGGCGAAGCCGCTCTTCCAGCGCGCCAAGGGAGGGCTGGGCTTCGAACTGCACAAGTCGGTCGAGCTGCCGTCGCGCTACCGCCTCGTGGCGAAATGGCAGACGCTGGAAAATCATACGGTGGATTTTCGCGGCTCGCCGGATTTTGCCGAATGGCGCGCGCTGGTCGGGCCTTATTTCGAAACGCCGCCTTACGTCGAGCATACCGAAACCGTGCTGACCACGGGCGACTGACCTTAAGCCGCAGCCGTTTCCTGCGCGTTGGCATCGACCTCGTCTTCGCGCAGGAAGTCGATGACCACTTTGACGATCGCCAGCACCGGCAGCGCCAGCGCCAGGCCCCAGACGCCGAACACCACGCCAAGCGTGATCTGGAATGCGAACAGTGTGGCCGGCGGAATGTCGAGTGCCTGCCGCTGCAGGATCGGCGTCAGGATGTAGCTCTCCAGCGCGTGCACGCCCATGAACAGCACGAAGGCCGACACGCCTGCGAACCAGCCTGAGGCGAGACTGGCCAGCACCACGATCAGGCCACCGAGCAGGGCGCCGACCGTTGGAATGAAGGCCAGCAGGCCGGCCTGGACGCCGAGGATGAACGAGCTCGGAATGCCGATCAGTTTGAGCCCGAGCCAGGTGACACTGCCCACCACCAGCATGGTGATGATCTGTGCGATCAGCCAGCGCTGCAGCGTGTCGCTGATGCGATCGACGACGATGGTCGCGGGCCCGCGATGCTTGCGCGGCGTCAGCTGCAGCAGGCCTCGGCGGTAGACGCCGGGCTGCGCGGCAAAAGCGAGGCCGAGAAACAGCACGATGAAGAAATTGCCCACGGCACCCACGGTGCCGAGCAGGATCTTCAGCGTCTGCGTCACGATGGCTCCGCCACTCGACGCCAGGGTGCCGGCGCTCGGCAGATTGCTGGTGCGGGGGATCGGAGCGGTGCTCGGTGCGACGGTGCCGGGGATGTCGGTCGCGGTGGTGGTCTTGGTGCCGTCCGCGATGCTCTCTTTGGGCTCCTCGGACAGGATGGCGTTGAAGTCGAAATAGCTGGTGTCGACGCCGTGCTGTTCCAGATAGGTCTTCACATTGACCACCTGCGACTTTAGCGTGCTGGACAGTGTCTTCGCCTGGGTGGCGATGGTGGCACCACCGAGATAGAGCAGCCCGCCCAGCATCGCGGCCAGCACCACACAAACCAGTGCCAGCCGCAGCGGCTGCGGGCCGCCCATGACGCGACCAGCCAGTTCGGTCAGCGCATTGAGTGCGACCCCGAGCAGGACGCCGGCGAAGATCAGGAACAGGGTCGCCGAGAAATACCAGGCAAACAGCACGAACAGCGCAAAGGCGACGGTGGATATGCCTCCGACCGACATGGCCCAAGCGAGGTCGCTGCGTGACGGGGGCTGGGAGTCGGATGGGAGAGCCATTTGCCGTGAACCTTTGAAAAAATGACTGTCTCGCCAAACGAGCCCAGGGGTCAAGCTCTCAGGCAGGTGTGCCGGGACCGACCAATCGGGACACCGTGCCGCTTTGACGCGCGCCCCGTGATCGTGCATCGCGGAGGGTGGAGACCGCGACAATGAGAATAATGAAATGGGCAGGACCGGTGGTGCTGCTTGCAGCCATCGTGGTGGGCGACCGCATCCGCACCGAACGCCCCGCGCATAAATATCGCCTGACCGTCGAGGTCGAGACGCCCGAAGGCGTCAAGACCGCATCCAATGTCGTCTCGGTGCATCCCTATCGCGGCTATCAGCCCGGCGGCAAGACGGTCTCGCGCGGCGATGCGGTGATGATGGATCTCGGCGGCGGCAAGAATCTCGCCGCCCTGATGCTGCATGATGACAAGGGCAATGCGGATTTCGACGGCACCAATTTCGTCGCCATGCGCGCCTATCAGGCCGCCGGCCGCAAGATCGCGTTTCGTGATGTCGGCAGCCAGACCGGGGCCGTGCCGGTGACCGGCGAACTGATGCCGGTATTGGCGAGCTTCAGGGACCCGCGCGACGCATCCTCGGTCACGCGCCTCAATCCGCAAGATCTTTCATCGCTCGGGCAGGGCATCAGGCTGCGCGCCGTCTCTGTCGAGGCCGTACCGAACGGCTTATGGCCGATCGATTACGGCGGCGCGCTCGGCGAGCCGGTGACGCGCACGATCGCAGCGAAGCTGCCGTGGTCGGAGAACGAGGCCGATGCGGTCCGCGCCGTGCAGGCCGTGGGATTTACCGAGGCCTTCGAGCCGGCGCGGGCGTTTACGCGGAAATAATCCCGATAAAAA
>SDZE01000197.1 GCA_004173095.1 Bradyrhizobiaceae bacterium | reverse complement strand
GTGTCGGATACGATCGGACGCGAACACACGATGTTCATTGCGTTCGGGACAGCAGCATTGATGCTGCTGACCCTGTCTGCCTATGGCCACATGCCGCTGGTCTTCGTTCTGGCAACCGCGGTGTATTTCGGCGTGTTCGGCGAAATATACAGCCTCTTCCCGGCCACGTGCGGCGATACGTTCGGCGCCAAATTTGCCGCGACGAACAACGGCATGCTGTACACGGCGAAAGGCACCGCGGCGTTGCTGGTGCCGATCGCCAGCGTCATTGCCGCGACCTACGGCTGGAAGTGGGTGTTTGTGATCGCAGTCGCGCTGAATGCCACCGCTGCCCTGTTGGCGCTGTTCGTCATCAAACCGATGCGACGCAGCTTCATTCTCGGCAGCGAGTCCCGCGCGGCTGAAACTGCAGCGCAGGGCGCCAGGACAGCTTAGGGCCGCCCAAGACTCAGAACGTCGCGTGCAATGATCGATGTATCAAGGGCGCCCGTGAGGCGCCCTTAATCGTTCTCTGGCATACAAAGCCGCTTTTCAACCATCCGGCCAGCCAGCGCTCTTGTCACCCGAACCACAGGTTATGTCAGAAAGGCTTACGTTTTGCGGGTTCTGAAGAACCAATATTCATGTTGACATCTGGCATACCAGATACCAGATTGACCTAAGCGAGATCGATCCTCAGCCGATCAGCCAGGGAAAAAATCAAGGGAGGTTGCCATGCAAGTCGGAGATGTTCTGCGTCGTAAAAGTACCCGTATCGCGACTGTTCGCATGAATGAGACTGTTGCCATCGCCGCGCAGTTGCTGCGCACCGCGAATATCAGCGCGCTGGTCGTCAAAGATGTCTGCCGCACCGAAGGCAATACTGCCGTCGGCATGTTCTCCGAACGCGACGTGGTGCGCGCCATCGCCGAATACGGTGCCGCCGGCATCCATCGCAAAGTGTCGGAGATGATCTCGGTTCAGCAGCTGATCTCCTGCCGCTCCACCGATACACTCGAACATGTGCGCCACCTGATGAACAACCATCATATTCGCCATGTCCCGGTGATCGACGACCACACGCTGATCGGCGTGATCAGCATCCGCGACATCAGCCGCGCGCTCGACCACGACGAGGCGCCGCAGCTCCAGGCGGCGGTCGCTTAGCTTCAAGGCGAATGAAACGATGACGACATCCGCCGCCGGGCGTCAGAGCGAACCTGGCCGGCGGGTCCAATTCGCCAATGTGCCCTGCGGTATTCCGCCTGATCGGCTCGGCTTGTCTCAGAGCACTACCACTCATTTGCAACGAAGACTCAGGGCAACGGGTCTCGATCCCGTTGCTCACGTATCGGATTTGACCTCGCTGAGGATTTCATCTCCAACACCCTTGATTAAATGGGCAGGCACGCCTGGCGGCTGCTTGATCTCGGGCGGAATCGGCGAGACATATTTGTAGTCGCCACGACGGCGCTCCAGATCGGCCTTTGCAGCTTTGCGCAACTCGGCATTGGTCATCAGATCATGGCCAATGCCTGCCATGATTGACGCCGTCGCGATGGAAGCCTTGTCTCCAATCGACATGCCGCCACAGGCCGTCACGCCCCAGGTATGCAAGGCAACGCCGAGCGGAAGGCTCGGCCAACCGAAAACCGACAATGGCGCGTTGAAGCTGACATCGCCGCAGTCCGATCCACCCCCCGTCGTCTTTTCTCCAAGGATAGGGCCGACGGCCGTAGCCAAGCCTTTGTCCGGTAGCTGCATCTCTTTCTGAATGGTCTTAGCAAATGTCTGTTCTTCGGCTGTCCATTCAATCGGCATCGCCTTCATGTGCCGATGGGTTAGTGCAATCAGCGTATCGTTCGGCAGGATCGGGTGGACACCGGTGAACACCTGAAATTCCGCCTTGGTCTGCGTCATCATGGCAGCACCTTCGGCAATGCTCCTTGCCCATTCAGTCAACACCACCACGTTCTGTCGACTCTTGTCGCGGATTGTCAGCTGCACCTGCGCGAAATCCGGTACAACATTCGGCACGAGGCCAGCATCCTCGTAGACGTAATGCAGGCGTACGGTCGGCTCCACATGCTCACGCATGAACTGGATGCCGATGCCGAACAGCTCCGCCGCCTTCAACGCGCTCCGCCCTTCCCATGGTGCGACGCCAGCATGGGCAGTCCTGCCACGAAACTTGATACGGATGCCGTTGTTGGCAGCCGTCGCAATCGCGCCCGTGACTGCAATTGGTGCCGGATGCCAGGATAAGGCTGCGTCTAAATCATCGAAGAGACCATCTCGCGCCATGTAGGTCTTCACCGCACCGCCCTCTTCGGCGGCACAGCCGAAGACCACGATGGTGCCCGGCGAATTGTCCTGCTGCATCATTTTCTTGAGCGCGATCGCTGCGCCAGTGCACCCCGCACCAATGAGGTTGTGTCCGCAGCCATGGCCAACTTCAACACCGGTTGGCCCAGGCATCTGGCGCGGTTCAGCCGCATTGCCAAGGCCGGGGAGCGCGTCATACTCAGGTAGAAATCCGATCTTGGGGCCGCCTGACCCCTGACTCCATTCCGCGAGGAAAGCCGTTGGGATGTTTGACGTTCCGGTGCTCACCGTGAAGCCGGCGGCCTTCAATTCGCGCACGTGAATAGCTGCCGATTTTTCTTCGGCCAGAGTGCGTTCGGCGTTCGTCCAGACTTCGCGAGAAATGCGCAGAATGACGTCGCGCGTGCTTTCCACGGCTTTCGCCGCAATGGCCGAAGACGGAGGAGCGACGACGGCTGCCGGTGCCAACGGTGTCGCCTGCGCAAGGACCGGTCCAGCCGAACCGATACTGCTCGCGCCAACGGCGACTGCGCTAGTCGCGAGAAATGTCCTGCGATCGAAGCCGGATACATCGTTCACAGCCATAAGCGCGCCTCCCAATCCTGGAAGATTGCCTACTATGAGGCATGGGCACTGAGCCTACCGAGTCCGGGTCATGAAGTGCAATGTAATAGTTCCCTCTGAAGTTTCGGACATTTCGGTCGAGCATGTGAGCGGCCCTGACGAGGGATCGTTTGCCCCATCCGTTTAGTAATGATGCACCGCCACCGCGTTGACCTCGACAACCCAAGACAGTTTTGGGATGCCGGATTTGGCGCACTGTATGATTTGCTGCAGCAGAAAAATGGCCGTGGGTATCTGAGTGAAGTAAACATCTGGCGAAGCTTGACGAGTACGCGCCCTAGATTTTTGTCATCGCGATCGACACGTTGCGGATATCGCCCTGCGACGTGATCGAAACCGACTGCCGGTTGCCGCTGGTCGTCAGCGTGATATTTGCCGAAAACATCGGTGACTCAGCTGCGACTGCAATCCGGCCGCCGCTGGCGCGGCCTTGAAGGCTGCCGCTGATGCCGCGCGAGGTCTCGGTCCAGGAGCCCGATACCCGGCCCCCCTCACTGACGACATCGCTGCTCAGCTCGAATTTGTAGCTGTCGCTGGCACAGCGCAGTGACTGCTGCAACGCGTTGTCGCCGGACGACAGACGGTAGCTGGCGCGGCAGCGCAGCCGTTCCTTGGAGCCGTCGGCGAGCATGATCGTGCCCGCCCCCGACCAGGCGCCGGAGAATCCAGCGAACGGCGCCGACTGCGCCAGCACCGGCGTAGCCGCCAGGAGGTGGCATGTCGCCAGACCCGCCATCACTGCAAAGGTTTTGCGCGAAGTCACCATGGAATACTTCCTTCTGGAACGACGCCGGTCGCGTCATGTCATATGTGCCAACACCCCGGCGGATGGTTCATTTGGACAGGGCGGCACTGGCGTCCATCAAAGCAATTTGTCCGGGGTCAGCGGCAGGTCACGGAGGCGTTTTCCGGTGGCATTGAACACCGCATTGGCGATGGCCGCGGCGACACCGGCGATACCGATCTCGCCGATGCCGCGTGCGCCCATCGGCGTGCGGGGGTCGGGAATATCGGTCCACAGCACATCGATCTCCGGCACATCGAGATGCACCGGCACGTGGTAATCCGTCATCGAGGCGCTCATGATCCGGCCGTTGCGTGGGTCGAGCAGCGTCTCTTCCGTGAGCGCCATGCCGAGCCCCATGATCATGCCACCACGAAACTGGCTGGTTGCGGTCTTGGGGTTGAGGATACGGCCGCAATCGAACGCACCGACCAGTCGGGTGACGCGGATCTCGCCGGTGACCTCGCTGACACGCAGCTCGCAGAAGATCGCGGACCGGCTGTGCATGGAGAATTTCAAAAGCTCGAGCGGTGCAGCGCTCTCTCCCATCGCACTGATCTCACTGCGTGCGGCGCGTTTGAGAATAGAAACGAAACTCTCATGGCGCGCGGGTTCGCCGATCTTGCGCAGGCCGTGATCGGCGAATTCGACCTCGTTCGCCTTGAGGCCCGCCAGCGGCGTGTCGTTGCCTGCCAGGCGCAGCAGATCGCCTGCCAGCTTGATGCTGGCGGCATTTATGGCAGCGCCGAGTGAAGCCGTCTGCGACGAGCCACCGGCAAAGCTTCCGAATGGCAGGCTGGTGTCGCCGATCTTGACCGTGACGTGATCGAGCGGCAGACCTAAGCGATCCGCTGCGTGTTGTCGCTGCACGGTTGCGGTGCCCATGCCCATCTCGTGAGCCGCGCTCGACACGGTGGCCTGGCCATTGTTGTCGATCGTGATCCCCGCCGACATCCCTGGCATGCGCACATAAGGAAATGAGCCGGTCGCGCAGCCCATGCCGATCAGCCATTCGCCATCCTGGCGCGACCTGGGCTTCGGGGTGCGGCGACCCCAGCCGAACTTTGTCGCGCCGAGTTCATAAGCGAGCTTTAGATCGCTTTGGGAGTGCGGCGCGCCGCTGACCGGATCGCCGTCGCCGATATTGCGCAGCCTCAGCGCCACCGGATCGATGCCGAGCTCGTGCGCGAGTTCGTCCATGGCGCTCTCGATGGCAAAGGTGCCGACCGCCTCGCCCGGCGCGCGCATGAAAGTATTGGCCAGCACATCGAGATCGAGCGTGTGCTGCACGATATCGTAGCTCTCGGCTTGATAGAGCGAGCGGCCCGACAGCGTGAACGCCTCGTCGCAGACGCTATGCGGAGGTTTGACGGAGAAGCCGTGATGCAACAGCGCCGTCAGTTTTCCGGTCGCGTCGGTAGCCAGCGCCACGCGCTGCTCGGTCGGGCTGCGGCCGCCGATCAGGCGATGCATGCTGGCGCGTGACAAGGCGATCCGCACCGGCCGGCCTGCGAGCTTTGATGCGGCGGCGCCGAGGATCTGGTGATCCCACAGTGCCTTGCCGCCAAACGCACCACCGACGAACGGCGAACTGACGAAGACCTGCGTCTCCTTGATGCCGAACACCTTTGCAAGCGACCCAGCCGTGCCGTTCAGCATCTGCGTCGCGTCATGCACGATCAGGCGATCGCCGTGCCACGCAATAGTCGCGGCATTGGGCTCGATCGGATTGTGATTGTGCCAGGGCGTGCGATAGACCGCATCCACTTTGGCCGCGGCGTTACGCAAGGCCGCGTCCGTATCGCCGCGCTTGAGCCGGTTGCGTTCGATCATCAGAGAGTCCGGCGTGGTCGCGTCAGCCTTGGCCTCCTCGAACCGCGTCCGTGCAGCCGCCTGGTCGTAACGAACGGAAATCAGCGACGCCGCATGGTCGGCCTGCTCCTGGGTCTCGGCCAGCACCAGTGCGACCGTCTGCCCGTTCCAGCGGATCTCTGCGTCCTGCATGATCGGGAGAATATTGTTGCCCGCGGCCTTGAGATTGGTCATGCCGATCGGCGGCGGCAACGCCAGTTTCGGCGCGTTGCGATGGGTCATCACCAGCACCACGCCCGGCGCGGCTTCCGCGGTAGCAAGATCGAGCTCGGTGATCCTGCCGCGTGCGATGGTCGCATGCACGAAGCTCGCATAGGTCAGGCGATCCATCGGCACTTCGGCGGCAAAGCGCGCAGCGCCCTGCACCTTGTCGGGACCATCGACACGCGACTGCTGCGTGCCGAGCGTGACACGCTTGTCGATGAGCGGATCGCGGGTGCCACCCGGCAACCAGCTCGACGGCACATAGCCCATGGCCGTGCGCACACCGCCGACGATTGCATTCTGCAGCTTGCTCATGCGCGTGCTCCTGTCAGATCGCCGAGCACGGCGGCCATGGTTCGCTTGGCGAGTTCGATCTTGTAGGCATTGGCTGCAGTCGGGTTGGCCGCAGCCAGCTCGGCATCGGCGGCGCGCAGGAAATTCTCGCGTGTCGGCACTTCGCCGCGCAACATCTCTTCTGCGCGCAGCGCGCGCCATGGTTTTGCGGCGACGCCGCCCAGTGCAAGTCTGATATCCCTGATCCGGCCGTCGGCGACGTCCAGTCCTGCAGCGACGGAGACCAGTGCGAAAGCGTAGCTCGCGCGATCGCGCACCTTGCGGTAGCGCGAATGCGCAGCAGCAGCACTCGGCGCGATCGAGATGGCGGTGATCAATTCACCCGGCTGCAACACCGTCTCGATCTGAGGATCGTTGCCGGGCAGAAGGTGAAAATCCACCAGCGGGATATGCCGCGAACCGCCGATGCCGCTGACATGCACGGTTGCATCCAGCGCCGCGAGCGCCACGCACATGTCCGACGGAAACGTCGCGATGCAATGCTCGGAGGT
>SDZE01000495.1 GCA_004173095.1 Bradyrhizobiaceae bacterium | reverse complement strand
ACCGATATCGATAACCCCTGGGTCGGCTGGGCCGTGCAGTCGGTGCAGACCACCACCGGCAAGGCGCCGGCGCTGCTGCCGAATTTCGGCGGCTCGCTGCCGAACGACGTGTTCACCGATATTCTCGGTCTGCCCACGGTGTGGGTGCCGCATTCCTATCCCGGCTGTTCGCAGCATGCGCCGGATGAGCACATCCTCAAGCCGGTGACGGCAGAGGCGTTGCGCATCATGGCGGGACTGTTCTGGGATCTGGGGGAGAAGGGGAAGTAGCAGCGTGTGCCTTCGCCCCGCTTGTGGGGAGAAGGTGGCGTCGCGGAGCGACGACGGATGAGGGGGACTCTCCGCGGGCTCGGAGCGAATGGAGAGTGCCCCTCACCCGACTTCCACGCGCGACGCGCGTTGCAGTCGACCTCTCCCCGCAAGCGGGGAGAGGTTAGCAAACTATCCCTTCACAAATGCCAGCAGCGTGCCATTGGCGTGGGCCGGGGGCACCACGACGCCGACGTCGGTCTTGGCGCCCGATGATCCGACAGCCTTCTCCGCCGCAGCCAGATCACCAGCGATGAACACCAGGGCGACACCGCCGCGCTCCGGGGCGCCGTCCAGCGCCGTGCCCGGAAAACGCTTCGCCAGCACGTCGCGTGTCATGAACACGAAGTCCGCGCGGTCACCGCCCGATGGCACCGTCACCGCGCCGTCGCTCTCGTCGCGCGTCGTGCCGTCGATCAGCTTCGCCATATGCGCCGCGTCCTTGGCGGGGTCGGTGGTGACGATCATCACCTGCTTGAGCCGCCTGGCGCTGTTCGCATGCGTCATCAATTCCGGAATCCACACGGTCTCGCGCGTCTTGTGCTGGCAGGCGAAGATACGCAGGCCACCCGGCGCTTCCTCGATCGGCCAATGGAAGACGCGAAACTTCGCAGCGCTCACGTTGCCGTCCGGCAGCGTCACCGGGCGTTCGAAATCCGTCGGGCCGAGCGCCTTGTAGCCGCGGGCCGTGATCTCCTCGGCACCGGCGGCGGAATCGACCGCCGTGAAAGCGACACGCTCGATGCCTTCGCCGCGCTCGGCAAGAAATTTGCGCATCGGCGCATTGTGCTCGGTCTCGGAGATCACGCCCAGCAGTTCGACGTAATCGGGATCGAGCATGATCGTATAGTTGCCCGAGCCCATCTTGGCGCTGTGGGTGCCGCGCGGCGACAGCGTGAAGCCGAGCTTTGTCCAGATCGCCGCTGCGCCATCGAGGTCTTTGACGGAGACCACCGCATGGTCGATTCCGATGATGTTCTTGAGGGTCACGCGTGCACCACCTTGCATTGGATTGGGCGCGTAAACTATGCAGAATGCGGATGTGCTGCAAGGGAACGGATCATGTGATCTGCCC
>SDZE01000224.1 GCA_004173095.1 Bradyrhizobiaceae bacterium | reverse complement strand
GCATCGTCGGGCGGACAGCGCAACGCGTCCATCGCCTGATCGACCTTGCTGTCGAGATCCCACAGGCCCTGGGCTTCGATCTCATCCTGCAGCTTGGTCATCTCGTCGGCGGTCTCTTCCGAGTAATTCATCGCCAGTTCGTTGTAGCGATCGAGAATGGCCTTCTGCTTGGCGACCCCGAGCATGACGTTTTCGCGCACGGTCAGCGTGGCGTCGAGCTGCGGTTCCTGCTCGAGATAGCCGACGCGGGCGCCCTGTGCGACCCAGGCCTCGCCCGTATATTCCTTGTCGAGGCCGGCCATGATCTTGAGCAGGGTTGATTTACCGGCGCCGTTGACGCCGAGCACGCCGATCTTGGCGTCCGGATAGAACGACAGATGGACGTTATCCAGCACCTTGCGGGTCGGATAGGCCTTGGTCAGACCCTGCATGAAGTAGACGAACTGGCGAGCCATCGTGATCCTTGAAACCGGTGCGAGGCATGAAATCTGGGTTGCCGCTGATGTAGCGGCGCGGCCGCGAAAGGGCAACCGGGGGTCTTTAAGCATTTGTTAACGCTAGTGTCTGCAGCGGCCGGATTCGCGACAATTCAAACCGCTTTTTAACGACTGCCGCCGAGAGTGTTGCCAGGGCGATTCACGACGCCCCCTCGCGACCGAAGTCGCGGGCAGACCGGCGGAGCCCGTCATGGCGACCATTGCTTCAACACCTTCACCCGCCCGCAGCGAGCAAAGCTCGGCACAGCCGGGCTTACTGCGCGAAATTCGTCAATTCTGGCAGACGTTCTTCGTGGCGGCCTTTAATCCTTATCATCCCGAGCAGCATTATATGCGCGGTCCCGGCCCGGCCTGCCGTGCCAAGGAAACAGCGCCGACCTCACATTGAGCTGATCGCCGCCAAATTGCCCTGGCCGGTGCTTGCACGCTGCGGCGTGCCGCGCGATGTCTCCATCCCCCGACGGCATCAGAACGCCGTCTCCGACCGGATGGACCGACCTCATGACGCAGCAGCGCTGTGCAATCCTCGACGACTACCAGAATGTGGCACTCAAGCTGGCCGACTGGTCCGCTTTAAGTGGACGCATCGATATCACGGTGTTCGACAAGCCATTCGCATCCAGCGATGAGGCCGCGGCTGCGCTGAAAGATTTCGACATCATCTGCGCCATGCGCGAGCGCACGCCGTTTCCGCGCCAGATGTTCGAAGCCCTCCCGAATCTGAAGCTCCTGATCACATCCGGTATGCGCAACGCCGCCATCGATTTCGAGGCCGCCAAAAGCCACGGCGTCACTGTGTGCGGAACGGCCATGGTCGGCAATCCGACGGCGGGGCTGACCATCGGCCTGATGCTGGAACTGACGCGCAGAATCGGGTTCGAGCACGCCCGCATGGCGGCCGGCGAACCGTGGCAGGTGACGCTGGGCGAAGATGTCGAGGGCAAGACGCTAGGCATCGTCGGCCTCGGCAAGCTGGGCACCAAAGTCGCGAAGATCGCGCAGGCGCTCGGCATGAAGGTGCTGGCCTGGAGCACCAACCTCAAACCCGAGACCTGCACGGAGGCCGGCGTCACCTATGCCACCAAGCAAGACCTGTTCGCGCAATCCGACGTCATCACCATCCACACGGTGCTGAGCGATCGGTCGCGCGGGCTCGTGTCGCGGGACGACCTCGCCCGGATGAAACCGACGGCCTATCTGATCAACACCGCACGCGGGCCGATCGTCGATGAAGCGGCATTGCTGGAAACACTGCAGGCGCGAAAGATCGCGGGCGCCGGTATCGACACCTATTCGCACGAGCCGTTGCCGCTCGACAGTCCGCTGCGCAAACTCGACAATGTCGTCATCACGCCGCATCTCGGCTATGTGACCGCCGAGAACTACAAGCGCATCTATGCCGAGATGATCGAAGGTATCGACGGCTTTCTGAACGGCACCCCGGTGCGCCCGCTGAATTGACGCAGATTTTGAACTGACGCTGCCATAGGGTGGGCAAAGGCGCCCTTGCGCCGTGCCCACCGTGAACATCTCAGGCTGACGTGGTGGGCACGCTTCGCTTTGCCCACCCTACAAGGGCGTCAAAGCAAAACGGGCGCGGTGTTTCACACCGCGCCCGTTTTGTTTCAAGTCAGTTGCCGTCGATCAGCGGACCATGACCGGCGCCGGTAACGGCTGGATCGAGGTCGGCTGGCTGCCGGGCAGCGGTGCCACATTGGCGTTCGGTGCTGCATTGGCGCTGGGGCCGGGTACCGGTGCCGCCGATGCGGTCGTCGCCGGGGCCTTGCCCGGCCACACGACCACGCGGGTGCCGACCTTGGCGCGCTCGAACAGATCCGCCACGTCGTCGTTCAGCATGCCGATGCAGCCCGACGACACCGACTTGCCGATGGTCGACGGCTGGTTGGTGCCGTGGATGCGATACACGGTCGAGCCGAGATACATGGCGCGGGCGCCCATTGGGTTGCCTTCGCCGCCGGCCATGAAGCGCGGCAGATAAGGCTGGCGCTCGATCATCTCCGCCGGCGGATGCCAATCCGGCCACTCGGCCTTGCGCGAGATCTTCTGCACGCCGTTCCAGGTGAAGCCGTCGCGACCGACACGCACGCCGTAGCGCATGGCGCGGTTGTTACCGAGCACATAGTACAGATGATAGTTCGGCGTATCGACGATGATGGTGCCGGCCGGCTCCTTGGTGACGAAGCTGACTTCCTGCCGGCGCAGATTCGGCGGCAGTTGGACCGGGCCAGCGTCGGGCTGTTCTTCCGGCGGCAACGAGGCCACCATGACCGAGCGGCCATTGGCACCCAAGTTCTGACCCGGCTGAACCGAGCCAGTGACCGGACCACCTTGCGGCGCGCCGTAGTTCTGGCCACCCACACCTTCAGGCGGACGCATGCCGCCATCCGGACCGCCACGATCCGAATAGATAACCGGCGGCGGACCGGCCGGACGGCCGTAACGCGGATCGTCGGGCGACATCACAGGACCTTGCGGCATGGCGCGGTCCGAATACGCAGGGGCAGAGTTATAGGACGGCGCATTGGCCGGGCGGCCATAGCGCGGATCATCCGGCGACAACACTGGACCCTGATTGGCAGCGATTCCCGGACTGGACAGGCCGCCCTGCTGACGACCGCCGCGCGACGGCACGTCATCCTCATCAAGCGCATCAAAATCAGGCATCGCATCCATGGCACTGCCGCGGGAGGCTGGGGCCGCCGGATAGCCGCCAGGCTGATAACCCGGCTCCGCCGGGATCGAATAACCGCTGTTCGATGCTGCAGGATAACCCTGGGCAGCGGCCAGTGAGAGCCCGGCAGCGCTGCTGAGAGCTACGGTCGCGAACGTCGTCAAAATACGCTTGATCATCATTGCCCTTGTCGAAGCTTCGAGCAGAAATCGGTTGAGAGGTCAGATCGCGTACGATCACGGCGCATTCAAGACAAATCCGGGGAAAAGCCCCGCATTTCCGTCACATTCGCACGATTGCACGCCACCGTGGCCAACATGCCGCATCCGATGCGCCATTAACACCGTGGTCACCATGCCTCATCTCTGCCGCGCATCTTTTAACAAACGGTTCTCAAGGCGCTGCGCTATGGTTGATGAGCCCTGATTCGCCTCTTCAATCGGGCGCTTTCTGCGTGCTCACCGCGTTTCCCCGTTTCGAAAGCCTTCGCGCCTGTGCCGAAGGCGGAATAGCAAGCCATGCTACCCGGCATTCGTTTCCTTTGCGCGGCCATCGTCCTCACCGTTTCTCTGGTCATTTTCGGCATGGGAGCCGCCGCGCTGCTGCGCAGTGCTCATCAAGAATTCGCCAACCTGCCCAACCGCCGCCCGGCACCGACGACAGTTTTCAGCCGGCAGCCCGAAACCGCTCCGGCGCTTGCGATGCTGCGGCTGGAACCCCGCGAAGACGCGCAGGCGGTTGCGCCCGCTGCCGTGGCCACAGTGGAGGTCTCGCCGACGGAAACATCTCCCGCGGAGGCTTCGCCTGCCGAAGTCCTGCCAGTCGCCACCGAACCGGCCCGTGTGGTCGCAGTTGCGGCCGAGCCCCAGCCGACGCCCGAACCCATAGCAGACAGCGCCCCGGTCCAATCTACCGTCGAGCAACCGCGGCGGGAGGCTGATGCCAACAAAGCGTCCGCGCCGGCGTTGCCGCAGGCCACGGACGTCCCGGTCCAACCAAGCATCATGATCGCAACAGCGCCCGTCGCAGCGCCAGAACCGGCGTCGACCCCGCCGGAGGCTGCACCTGCAGCGCCCGAGACCACCGCGAGCATCTCGCTGCCCACGGCGACCATCATGGAGTTGCCCACTGCGACACTGACGGAAGAAGATGCGAAGCTATCGTCCAGCAAAGTCGCCGTGCTCGGCGGCCCACCGATAGACACCGAGTCGGTGCCGCTGCCAAGCGCCAGGCCAGCCGCCGAGAAGCTGGAAAAACCCAAGGCGAAGCCGGCGAAGAAAGTAGTGAAAAAGCCCGCTGCCAAACGGACGCGCGCGGCCGCACGCGCTTTGCCTGCGTCGCCAGCGCCGGCGCCGGCGGCCCAGCAGAACGACCCGTTCGGCCTATCTCAATTGCGCTGACGGCCGTGACGGGTCACGCCGGCCCGGTGGCGACCGGCGGACCATTCTGCAAGCCCCACTCCGACCACGAGCCGTCGTAAAGCGCCGAGCCGCGCACGCCGAGGCGATACATCGCGAGCGTCAACACCGCGGCGGAAACGCCGGAGCCGCAGGTGGTCACGACCGGTCTGTCGAGATCGAGGCCGGATTTGTCGAAAGCGGCCCGCAACCCGTCGAGCGACTTCATGGTGCCGGTCTCGGCATCGATCAACGCGTTGTAAGGCAGGCTGCGGCTGCCGGGAATGTGACCGGACCGCAGCCCCGGCCGCGGCTCGGGCACGCTGCCCTCGAAACGATTGGCGGCGCGGGCATCAACCAGCTGCTCGGCCTTGGTGTCGAGATTGGCGACGATCTGCGCTTTGCTGCGCACATAGGACGGATCGAACGTCGCCGCGAAGTTGGCGGGCTTCGGCGTCACCTTGCCGGCGTCCACCGGACGGCCCTCGGCCTGCCACTTCTTGAGGCCGCCGTCGAGAATGCGCACCTGCGCATGGCCAAACGACAGAAACATCCACCACGCGCGGGCTGAGGCCATCCAGCCACCGTTGTCGTAGAGGACCACCGTATCATCCGACGAGATACCGAGCGCGGCGACATCCTGCGCGAACTGGTCTTCGCTTGGAAACATATGCGGCAGGTCCGCCGTATGATCGGACACGGCGTCCACATCGAAAAACACCGCGCCAGGGATATGCGCGGCGACATAGTCGTCGATCGGCGGCGGCAGCACGCCGGGCATCTTGAAAGACGCATCGACGACTTTGACGCGGGGATCGCCGAGATGTGCGGCAAGCCATTCGGTGGAGACGAGCGGATCGGTGGATGTCATGGATCGAACCCTTTGCAAAGCGCCGTCGTGGCCGGGCTTGTCCCGGCCATCCACGCCTTGGCGTCAGGCGCACTGTGTAAGACGTGGGTGCCCGGGACAAGCCCGGGCATGACGACTGAGAGGTCTGTGCGCGTGCAGTTAGGCGCCCTTCGGCGCCTTCGGCTCGACCTTCTCCACCGTCCCGCCGGCGTCGCGCCAGGCGGCGAATCCGCCGCCCAGATGGGCGACCGGTTTCAGGCCCATATCGGCCGCCGTCTTTGCGGCCAGCGCCGATCGCCAGCCTGACGCGCAATGGAAGATGAATTTCTTGTCTTGCTGGAAGATCGGCTTGCCATAGGGGCTCTCCGGATCGATCCAGAATTCCAGCATGCCACGGGTGCAGGAGAATGAGCCGGGAATTTTGCCTTCGCGCTCGATCTCCCGGGGATCGCGGATATCGACGATGACGACGTCAGGCGACTGCACCGCCTTGATCACGTCCTCGACGCGCATGGTTTCGATCTGCGCATTGGCCTCGTCGAGCAGCGCCTTGTAGCCGCGGGTGATCGTCTGGGTCATGCTTTCCTCACCAATTCCTTCATCGCGCCTTCGAGGCCTTCGATGGTCAGCGGATACATGCGTTCGGACAACAGGCGACGGATCAGGGTCGTGGATTCCGAATAATCCCAGTGCCGCTGCGCCACCGGATTGAGCCATACCGTGTTCGGATAGGTCTGCGTCACGCGTTCGAGCCACACCGAACCGGCCTCTTCGTTGACATGCTCGACCGACCCGCCCGGCACCATGATCTCGTAAGGCGACATCGATGCGTCGCCGACGAACACCACTTTATAATCGTGCGCGTATTTATGCAGTACGTCCCAGGTCGGCGTGCGATCAGTGAAGCGCCGCCTGTTCTGCTTCCAGACGCCTTCATAAAGGCAGTTGTGGAAGTAGAAATACTCCATGTGCTTGAACTCGCTCTTGGCGGCCGAGAACAGTTCCTCGACCTGCTCGATATGCGAGTCCATCGAGCCGCCGATGTCGAAGAACACCAGCAGCTTCACCGCATTGCGCCGCTCGGGCCGCATGTGGACGTCGAGATAGCCGTGATTGGCGGTCTCGCGGATGGTGGTGTCGAGATCGAGTTCATCGGCAGAGCCGGTGCGCGCGAATTTGCGCAGCCGACGCAACGCGACTTTGATGTTGCG
>SDZE01000253.1 GCA_004173095.1 Bradyrhizobiaceae bacterium | reverse complement strand
TCAATGCGGATGCCTATGGCACGCTGTCGACGCCCCTGCTCGACCGCGATGATGCACGCGTAGCTGCTGCCGCCTTGTTCGCGCAGGCGCGCCAGGCGGGCGCCCGCGCCCTCGTCCTGCACCATGTCTCCCTGACGGGCCCTGCGATGACGGCGATGCGCGACGTGCTGGCCGAGCACGACATCGCGGTGCGTGTCATCACCGCGCATGTCCGTGCCAGCCTCGATGCCACCCGCACTGCCGAAGACGTGCTCCGCGATGGGCTGGGCGCCAAGAAACTGAAAGACCTGCGCCGCCTGCGCAATCGCCTCGCCGAACACGGCGACGTCTCGTTTCACATCGCCCGGACGCCGACCGACGTTGCGGCCGCACTCGACACCTTCCTGGAGCTGGAAGCCAGCGGCTGGAAAGGCAAGCGCGGCACCGCCCTGCAGCAGCGCCCCGGCGATGAAGCCTTCATCCGACAGGCGACCGGTGCGCTGGCTGCGCGCGGCCAAGCCGAGATCGTGACACTGAAAGCCGGGCAGACCGCCGTCGCGTCGGGCGTGATGATCCGTCACCTCGACCGCGCCTACTACTTCAAGATCGGCGTCGACGAGCGCTTTGCGAAATACTCACCCGGGGTTCAGCTCACACTGGACGTTACCCGGCATCTCTGCGCCGACCCCGCCATCGCGTCCGCCGATTCCACCGCGGCGCCCGGGCATCCGATGATCGATCCGATCTGGCGCGAGCGGCTGGCGATCGGCGACGTGGTGCTGCCGCTCTACAAAAACGATGCGGTGGCGTCGCTGACATATGCAGCGCTGACTCTGCGACACCGTACGCGCGAAGCGGCGAAGCGTCTGCTGCAACGGATGCGCAAACGCTAGAGACTATTCCGCAGCCTGCGCGTTGATTTCCGCGGACACCTGCCGGATCGCCCGCGCCAGCTTGTCCGGATCCTGCGCGCCGGACACCGCATATTTGCCGGCGAACACGTAAGTCGGCACGCCGGAGATTCCCTTGTCGGCGGCCTCTTTGGCATCGGCCGAAATCCGTGCCACATCCTCATCGGTGCCGAGACGACGACGGGTATCGTCGGCATCGAGACCGACATCGGCGGCCGCCTGCACCAGCGTATCCGTCTGCGTGAGATCACCGCCGTCGCGGAAGTACAATTCCATCAGCTTCTGCTTCATCTCGGCCGATTTGCCGATGGCATCGGCCCAGAGGATCAGGCGGTGGCAGTCGGTGGTGTTGGGCTGGCGCTTCACCGCATCGGGCTTGTAGCTCAGCCCCTCCCCCTCCGCCGCGGCGACGACGCGCTGCGCGATGCCCTTATAGGCGTCGACCGAACCGAACTTGGTTTCGAGATAGGTCGAACGATCGATGCCTTCGGCCGG
>SDZE01000363.1 GCA_004173095.1 Bradyrhizobiaceae bacterium | reverse complement strand
CCCATATCGTCGAGCAATTCATCGAAATGCTTGAAGTGATAGGGCGCCACGCAGAGGCCGCCATAGACGCCGGCCGCCGGGCGTTCTGCGCGCTTAAAGCGCAGCATCATGTCCATGTCGGCGTGCATCGCATCGGCGCTCGGCTGCTTCGCGAGCTTGCCGTCGGCGTAACGCACCAGCCAGTTGGCGGCCATCTCTGCCGTCAGCACCGAGCAGAAGCTCGAATTGAAGCCGACAAAACCCATCTCCGGTAGGTCCGGATTGGCGATCACGCGATAGAGCCGATATTGTCCGTCAGGCTGGACCAGTTTGTCGCGATAAGCCTGCGGCAGGAACGGCACGTCGAGCTTGAAGCCGATGGCGAGGACAGCGACATCCGCATCGACGCGCTGGCCGCCGGCCATCACGATGGTCTTGCCATCATAGTGATCGAACGTGCCGCGGATCGCGGTGATACGGCCGTCGGCCACCATCGGAAAGAAGCCAGGCGTTGCGATCGGGACCGAGCAGTTGACGCCATCCTCGATCCTGCCTTCCGGCACCATGTCGCATGTTTTCAGCTTGAGCTGCATCTTGAGCAAGCTCTCCAGCCCGCGCCAATGTACCCAGACGAGCGGCGTTGCGATCGCGTGCTTGAGACGCGACAGCCCGCTGCGACCCCAGCCGGGAAACATCTCTTCCTGCGCGCGGATATAGAGGATGCGCTTGAAGTTAATAAGGCCTCCGACGAAATAGGGGATGCGCCACACCGGTTCGCGATAGACGAAGGTGACGGCACTTGCGCCGGCCCTCACCGAATGCACGGCGATATCGGTTGCCGATTTCGAGCCGCCGAGCACGACCACTTTCTTGCCTTTGACGCGCGAAGGATCGGTATGCTCGGCGGAATGCAGGATCACGCCGCCGGCGGCCTTGAAGCCGTCCTCGCCGGGGTGATGGAGTTCTTTGCGCTCGTTGAATTGGCCGGTACAGACGGCCACGAAATCGTAGCTGGTCGCGCTACGCGTGCCTGCGCTGTCGGTCGTCGCGAGCGTCCAGCCGGGCTGGCCGTCTTCGCGTCGCGCCATGCCGGTGACCGTGGTGTGAAATTGCATGAGCGGCAGCAAGTCGTGGCTGCGTGCATAATCCGCAAGATAGGCATGGACCTGCGGACCCTTCGGCCATTCGGGATAGTCCGATGGCATCGGTCTGTCGGTGAAGCGATACAGCTCCTTCGGGCTTTGCGTCTGCACCTCCGGATAGGAGCGGGCCGGCTCCCAGACGCCACCGAGATCGCCGCTGCGTTCGAGAATGGTGACGCGATGGCCGTGGCTGGCAAAAGCCTTGGCGGCTGCAAGACCGGCAATGCCGGCACCGATGACGCACACGTTCTTTTGCATGACCATG
>SDZE01000593.1 GCA_004173095.1 Bradyrhizobiaceae bacterium | reverse complement strand
TATATGGTCCGCGCTGGATGCACTGATGCCGAACTCTTCCGCAGCGATTTCAAAAGCCTCATCTTTCGTGCCCGTAATTTTCCGAAGCTCGAACACTCTCAGACCGATTTGAAGGTCGCGATCCCAGAGCTTAAGTTCCACTGCGATGGGCGTTGAGCCTTGACCTCTCGCTTGGGTGTCCCATAGCGTCCCGACCGTATCGCCGTTGATCACAATGCTTTCGTCACCATCGAGCGCGGCTAGCGCCATCTCGGCGACAGCATCCGCAAAGCGATCAATTTCGGCTGCGATCGGCTCCGGCACCGGCATATCCCACCGCTTGGCAAGCGACCAAAATAACCAGGCAGCGGTAGGGTTTCGGGATTGTTGAAAAAAGTCGCTCAATCTATCGAGATCGCCCTCTTGCCGGGCGCGGCGCAAATTTCCGGTGCCTGGTTCGGAGGCTTTTTCCCGCCACACGTTGCCCGGTAATTTCTTCAGTTTCTTGCGCGTCGGTTTGCCCGCCTTCATTCCGCAATTCCATGGCGCAGAGGAACCACATTGGAGGCTTGCGGCTTTATCAGACCGCTTAGGTAATCCGACCATATAGTAAGCGCGGCACGTTTTTCGTTGTCGAAAGTGTTTCGTTGATAGGTGCCCATCACGCCGCGCATCGTGTGTCCCAGCACCCGCTCGATAACAATGACATCGACCCCCATTCGCGACATATGTGTCGCAGCCGAGCGGCGCAGGTCGTGCAACGTCCAATGCGCTATCTTTACGTCGGACGACGGGACACTGCGCGCCGCTGCATCCCGAAGGGCGACTTTGAGTAAAGCAGTGTCGATGGCAGATTTGAGGTGCGTTGCTGAGAACGTTGGGAATAGGCGCACGCTTCCAGCGCGTGGGGTTATCCCCGTTATGATCTCCACCGCGCGCGGGGTGAGGGGTACCGTGTGCGCCTTACCGGCTTTCATTCGCGTGCTCGGAAGCGTCCAAAGCGGTTCTTGGCTTGATAGCGATAATTCGGACGTCAACATGTCCGCCACCTCAGAATAGCGCTGCGCAGTTAGTAGCAATAGTTCGACATATTGCCCACGCGGCTGGTCTAGCGTCGCAATTGCACGAAGTAGGAGGCGGAGTTCATCTTCGGTCAAGACGCGATCTCGGGAAACCTCCCTAATTGCGCGCGTCCCGTCGAACGGGTTGATTGTCGCGATCTCCTTCGAGATGCACCAACCGAAGAAGTGGCGGCCATATGCTCTGAGGCGCTTTGACTGCACGGGCGCGCGAGCGGCCACCATGTCTAGCACCTGAATGGCATCGCGCCGCTGGATCTGATCCACTCGGCGCTTCGCCCAGCTCTTCAGTTCACGAGTGAGGACGCGCCGAACTTCGGCTCCCGACTTCAGCTTGTCAGCGTGGTCCGCAAAGTAGCGTGCCAGAACGCGTTCAACGTTGTCCGCGCTTCGCTCGGCTTCGAGGCGTTCGGCGGTGATGCGCTCTGCCTCCAGCCTCCGATCGGTCAATTTTTGCATGGCCGGATCAGTCCCGGCGTGGCGCAGCCGGGCGGCGTTGTTCGCTTCGAGGCGGGCATCCTTCAACGATACAGCGCCGTTCCCGGTCGCGGGTCCGATCGTGATCTTTACGGCTTGCCCGCCTGATCGCTCATACCGGTAGACCCATGACTTCTTCCCGGATGGATAGACAACAAGTCTAAGCCCCGGCTGTATCGAATCAGCGACTTCGTATCTGGACGTCTTTACGGCGGCCTCCGAAACGGCCGCTACGGTCAGTTTGACTGGCAAGAGTTAGGTCTCGGGGTAAGGGCTGGGGTACAGGTAAAACCCTGTCTGCCCAAGTTGTGCTATGTTGGTAACATTCCACAACTAGATTTGCTAAGCAACGGATAATGCTGCCTATTCTGTCCGTCGATCCGACGGATCGTAACGGATGGTGACGGGCTGTTACGGGCGGGAGCTGACTGTAAATCAGCCGCCTTATGGCTTCGCAGGTTCGAGTCCTGCCTCCCCCACCATTTTGATTTGCGACAATACGTCAGCGCCTGCCGGGCATCCCGAAAGCTTTCTGTCATGCCTGGGCATCGCTCAAAGCGACAGTCGAGCTTTCGCGCCTCAAGCCGCCAGATGAAAATCCGAAATATGGACCCGGTTGCGGCCGTCGGCTTTGGCGCGATAAAGCGCGGCGTCGGCTCGGTCGAGCAGGGTTTGCAACGTTTCCGGGGCAGATGAGCGGATCGCCACGCCGATGCTCACCGTTGCTTTGATGGTGCCTTCCGGCGCCTGGAACGTCAGCCCCTCCAATGTCGCGCGGATGCGCTCCGCGACCGACGCCGCGGATTTCGGGCTGGACGACGACAGCAGGATGCAGAACTCCTCACCGCCGAGCCGGGCGGCCACATCATGGGCGCGGATGTTGGAGAAGATCACCTCCGCGAACACGCGCAACACGCGGTCGCCGCCGGCATGACCGAATTTGTCGTTGATGGCCTTGAAGTGATCGAGATCCATCAGAAGGATCGCCGTGTTCTGCGTCACCGCCTGCGTGCGGTCCTCGAACAGCGCCCGCCGATTCAGCAAGCCAGTCAAGGGGTCGGTCATCGCGTCCGATTTATGACGGTTGGTGGTGCGGATCTGGTTGATGGTGAGAGACAGCGCGCCGATGCCCGTCAGGCCGACGATGACCATCAGCGAGTTGATCTCCTCGGCCCAGTTCGACGGGCGTTCGCTCAGCACGTACTGGCCGCTGGCAAGCAGCACGTAACCGCAGGCAGCGAAGGATGCGGCCGTCGCCAGATAAAGCAGCGCATTGGTAATCATCAGCAACGGCGCTTCCGACCGGCCCTTCCAGTATTGAAGCGCAGCCAGCGTCGTCAGCAATGTGATCGCAAGATTGGCGACCGCGGTGCCGACCCCCGTATAGCCGGTTGCAAAGGCCGCAACGGTCGGCACCAACACCAGCGCCGTGATGGCGATCGTGAATGTCCAGTTTGAGCGATGCGTGCAGAATTGGACGGTGCCACGGTAGATCAGAGCGAAGCCGAGGATCAGCAGAACGAAAGTGACGAGCTGATGAGTCGGCTGGTAACGCTCGATACCGATATAGAACAGCAGCGCAAGGACGGTCAGCGCCAGGCCGGTGGACCAGATCAAGAGATAGGTCTCCGAGCGCGCCACGATCCATGTCGCAAGCAATGTGAAGGCCAGCGCTGTACAGGACACGCCGATGGCAATGAACAGAGAGTGCTGATCGAGAAACATGACGTCCACGCGGTCAATGGTGAAGCGCGTGATACTCCAACTTCATTAGCACCTGACTACCGCTGGGCCATTCGGATACTATGGTGTCGGAATCCTTACTTGCATAGATGACAGCGGATCTGCGGACTCATCTATTTCGTTGAAATGTCGCATGAATTAAGAATCACGGAGCCGGACCGACCGCGTTGTCGGCGTCACTGCGGTAATCAACTCTAGAAGCTCATCGGTTAGTATCTCTGCCGGGATACTTACGATTTTGCCGAAATCGGAGCGCGGTGCTCCGGGGATGAGCGGGGCGCAGATGAATCTGGCAGCGGCGACGATCGCGGGCGGCGTCGGCACGATCTTTTTCGCTGCCGCATCGGTGTTTTATTATCAGCCGTCTTTCATCAAGCCTGAAAAGATCATGGATGCGGTGCTGACGACGAACCAGTCGAAGGCGCGCAATGCAGTGTCCCGGCTGTTGCTCAATCCGTCGTCCGCGGAGTTCGATGGCCTGCGCTCGGTCGAGGCGGACGGGCAGAAATATGTTTGCGGCAGCGTGCGCGCCAAGGATCGCTCCGGCGCCTATGCGGGCAACCGGGCATTTGTCTACGCCGTGGCGATCGACTTCGCCCGGATCGACGACGACGGCACGATCGCGCAGCGCCATGATGCCTATCGGACCTGTCCGGTGACGGAGCAGGACGAAAAGATCGCGCAGACGCGCATGACCGTGTCGCCCGGTGCCATCGCGGCGGTCAAAACGATCCAGAAGGCGCTGCCGGCCGATTCGACGGCTTTGGCCAGCCTGGCGGGTGGCTCGTCGAATGCCAGCACCGGCGGCGTTGGCGGCACCATGCAACAGCAATTGCAACATTTCGGCGGGCAGCAGACGGCGCCATCGGGCGGCCAGGAAGGAGCGCCGTTCAAAGTGACTTCGACCATGCCCATGATTGGCGACGAGGCCAGTTGGCAGCCGGGCAAGCCTCCGGCGGCCTGGCCGGCATTTCCAACCGGCCACGAGCTTGCCAAACCGGGCCCCAGGCTCAGCAATGCCGATGCGCTGTTGCTGGCGAAAGAGGTCGAGCAACGCTGGGCGCAGCACAAGGCAGATGCGACAAAGAAACGTCCTTCGGTGGACGAAATCCGCAATGCCGAACGCGCTTTGCTGGCGATCGATCCGAAGGCAGCAGACTACCGGGCGGCCTGGGCGGCATTCGTTCGGCTGCGCGCGCTGGAGCGTGAAGCGACCGCATGACGGCAACGCACCGGCCCAAGCTCGCCTGCGGCGCCCTGGAACAGGTCAACACATGCGGCGTTCCCTCTACAACAGGAGAGGTACCGACATGAAGAGAGCATTGGCGTTTACATCGGGCGTTTTGCTGGCCGCCAGCTTCGCAACGACTGCCGCCTCGGCGAAGAAGTACAAGCGCGGATATCACAACCATTACCACGGCCAGTCATATGGCTACCGTGATCATCGCGGTCCCGGCTACAACTCATACGGGCGCATGCGCGGAACGCCTTATTACCCTGGCTATGGCGCATCCATGCAGGGCAACAACGGCAACTCCGCTTTCGGCAACAATTCGCTCGGGAATATCCAGGGCGGCAATATCGGTGCCGGCAAATAAACCGCTGCCCTACGCGGAGCCTGTGTCGGACGCGGCGCCCAGCGGTAGATGCTAGGTGCTGGCGTCCGGCATGACGTCGTATCGCTCGCGAAACAATACAACGACAGTACGCAGGCGCTCGCGCCAAAGATCGGCTTTAACCGGTCCTGCGGCCGGCGTGACGCGCAGCATCGCGTTCCACGGCCTCTCGCCATAAATCGTAATCTCGACTCCGCTGATCGGAGCTTGTTCGGTCGCCTGAAGCGCTTTCAGGACGAGCGAGGCGAGTTCGGATCGGCTGACGCTGCGCGTGCTTTCGACGGCGAGTTGCGGTTCGAGTGACGCTTGCGGCGCATCGTCGGTGACGATCGGATCTAGCCCTTCGCGCGCACCATCATCGATGGCGGGCTGGTCTGCATGGGGCGCTTTTGTCGCCACAACCGGGCCCGGTTTTTTAACCAGGCGATCGATCAGGCTGAGAAGCCCGCGGTCACGTTCGGCCGCTTCGGTCAAGCTGGGTTACTCCTCGGATACCGACGAGTTGAGCATCCGTTGCGGCTTCTGTCGATAGTGGGGTTTGGCTGCCGGCGGGCGCGCCGGTTGCTGTGCACAAACGCGCTCCAGACTAGCTTTGTCGCAAAAGTTTCATGAGGAGCCTATAGTGCGGCGGCACGTCATTCCCACAGTCTCGTGGCGCCGGCTTTTCGCTCGCGCTCCGGTCGGAGATTCTCGCCGTGAAACCCATTCGATTGCTGTTTGCCATCGCCGCTTTGGTGCTCGCCGCCGTGTCGCAGCCGGCCCGTGCCGCCGACGTGATTTGCTATAATTGCCCGCCGGAATGGGCGGACTGGGCCTCGATGATCAAGGCCGTGAAGGCCGATCTGAAAATCGAGATGCCGCATGACAACAAGAATTCGGGCCAGGCGCTCGCGCAGATCCTGGCTGAGAAAGCCAATCCGGTCGGCGATATCGGCTATTTCGGCGTGACCTTCGGCATGAAGGCCAAGGCTCAGGATGCCCTTGAGCCCTACAAGCCGGCGGGCTTCGACCAGGTCGATGCCGGCCTCAAGGATCCCGACGGTTACTGGACCACGATCCATTCGGGCACGCTCGGCTTCTTCGTCAACAAGGACGCTCTTGGCGGCAAGCCGGTGCCGAAATGCTGGAAGGATCTCAGCAAGCCCGATTACAAGGGCATGGTCGGCTATCTCGATCCGACCTCGGCTGCCGTCGGCTATGTCGGCGCCGTGGCGGTCAATCTCGCGCTCGGCGGCAGCGATCAGAACTTTGATCCGGCCATCGCCTTCTTCAAGGAGCTGAAGAAGAACGATGCCATCGTGCCGAAGCAGACGTCCTACGCCCGCGTCGTCTCGGGCGAGATGCCGATCCTATTCGACTATGACTTCAATGCCTATCGCGCCAAATATTCCGAAAAGGGCAATTTCGAGTTCGTCATTCCCTGCGAAGGCACGGTTGTGTTTCCATACGTGGTCGGTCTGGTGAAGAACGCACCGCACAAGGATCAGGCGAAGAAAGTCATGGATTACCTGTTGTCCGACAAGGGCCAGGCGATCTGGACCAACGCCTATCTGCGTCCAGCCCGCAAGATCGAACTGCCGGAAGCGGTGAAGGCGAAGTTCTTGCCGGACAGCGAATATGCCCGCGCCAAGAGCGTGGACTGGGGCAAGCTGGAACTTGCGCAGAAGGGCTTTAGCGACCGTTATCTCGCTGAGGTCCGTTAACGCCGCACGGCGAATGCATATGGCCTTGACTCCGTCATGCGCGGGCTTGTCCCGCGCATCCACGGC
>SDZE01000187.1 GCA_004173095.1 Bradyrhizobiaceae bacterium | reverse complement strand
GATCGCGATCGTGATCCAGCGCCAGGACGCGCGCACCGTCGCGGCCGACCAGCCGTCTTGCGCCAGACGTGTGACGTTGATCGCCGCCACCGCGATGGCCGGCGGCCACATAAACATCGGCCAGGTGTCGCCAACCCGCAGCGTCAGCGCGCGCCACAGGAAATACACGAACGGCAGCAGCACGCTGAGTGACAGCAGCAGCGACACCGGATCGCGCAGGCGCACGCCGCGAATGAGCGTCAGCACACAGGCGGACAACAAAACGGGAAACAGCACGAACCCGACCTGGGCGAATTGCAGCCCGAAAAACTCCCCGAAAGTGCCGAGCGACAGTTCGTGCGGCGCGGTCACGCGCACGAACTGGAATTTGAACGACGCCCAGTCATGCGCCGCATTCCAGATCAGCACCGGCGACGAAACCGCGAGCGCGATCCCGACCGCAAGCCACGGATATGGACTCTTCAACCAGCGCATCCGCCAATCCGGCAGCAGCATGAAGACGAGGATGGCGGGCACGGTCAGCACCACCGTGAGCTTCGACAGCAGCGCCAGCCCGCCGAACAGGCCTGCCGCCAGCCACCAGCGGCCGTCATCGCTTTCGGCCAGCCGCACCAGCGACCACAGCATCGCCGTCGCAAAAGGGATCATCGCCACATCCGGCGCGACCTTCGCCATCAGCAGGCCGTAATACAGCGCGGCTTCCGTCATCAGCACGGTCACCACCACGGCGCGCAGATCCTGCGTGACGCGGCGGACGATATCGGCCAGCAGCAATTGCGTGACGGCCAGCGCGACGATGCCGGCGAAGCGCGCGCCGAACGCGGTGTCACCGAACAGCGCCGTGCCGGCGCGGATGAACCAGGCGATCATCGGCGGATGATCGAGAAACGAGAGCACGCTCTCTTTCGACCAGGTCCAGTAATAGGCCTCGTCGGTGCGCAATTCGAACAGGCCGGCATAGACCAGCCGCATGACGGTCAGCGCCAGCAGCAGCGCGCCGATAGCGGCGAGCGACTGGCGCGAAAGATTGCGAGCGAGGGGAGCGGAAGCGAATGACGTCATGGCGGGCTTTTGGAGGCGCTCAGCCATGGTGTCAACTTGTCGGCCGGCTGTGTAGGATGGGCAAAGCGGTACCCGTCCGATACCGCCATCAATGGTTTCAGCAATGCCGCCGACTGACGTTCCATTTGTCGCCTCGCCCACCGCTGCCTGGAACGGCATCGGCCTGCGCCAGGTCCGGCTAGTCAGCGCGCTGGTGCTGTTCACTTATCTGCTCAGCCATTTCATCAATCACGCGCTCGGCAATATCTCGATGGAGGCGCTGCAGGCCGGCGTCGCCGTTCATGCAACCATCTGGCAATTCTTCCCGATCGCCGTCATGTTCTACGGCTCAGCGCTGATCCATGGCTCGCTCGGCCTGTGGGCGCTGTATGAGCGCCGCCATTTTCACGGCAGGACCATCGAGCCGCTGCAGCTCGTCCTCGGGCTCAGCATTCCCGCCCTGATCGTCGGCCATGTGGTCGGCGTGCGCCTCGGCGAAAACCTCTACGCCATCAACCGCAGCTATCCGCAGGTGCTTGCGGGCTGGTTCGGCGCTCCGCTGCGCAGTTTTGCAATGTACACGGTGGTGCTGGTGGCCTGGACCCATGGCTGCATCGGGCTGTATTTCTGGCTGCGTCTGAAGGCCTGGTATAGGTCCGCGGCCCCCTGGCTGCTGGCCGCCGCCGTCTTGCTGCCGACGCTGGCGCTGCTCGGCATCTTCCAGGGCCAGCGCATGGTCGCCGCCAGTATCGCTTCACCGGAATGGCGTGCCGCCAATCTGGGCCCCGACCAGATCGGCACGTCGTCGCAACAGGCGACGCTCGCCGCCATCGCCGACAATCTGTTGATCGGCTACGCGGTGCTGCTGCTCGCCGTGCTCTCCGCCCGCGGCATCCGCCTCATGCTGGAGCGGCGGGCCGGCATGATCAACCTCGCTTATGGTGGCGGCCGCACCGTCCGCGTACCGGTCGGGCTCAGCGTGCTCGAGGCCAGCCTGCGTCACAAGGTGCCGCATGCCAGCGTGTGCGGCGGCCGGGCACGCTGCTCCACCTGCCGCATCCGCATCACCAGCGATGTGACGGCATTGCCGGCGCCCTCGGCACGCGAGCGCTTCGTGCTGGACCGGCTCGGCAGCGAGGGTGATCCGGCCATCCGCCTGGCCTGTCAGCTGCATCCGACCAGCGATCTCGCTTTCGTGCAGTTGCTTGCGCCGCAGGCCGGCAGCACCGCCCGCACGCATCGTCCGGCGCGGATCGGCCAGGAGCGCTATCTGGTCTGCATGTTCGTAGACATGCGCGGCTCAACTTTGCTGGCGGAGCAACGGCTGCCTTACGACACCGTCTTCATCGTCAATCGTTTCCTCGCCGCGGTCTCGCAGGCTGTGATCGCGTGCGGCGGCAAACCGAACCAGTTTATCGGCGATGGCGAACTCGCGCTGTTCGGGCTCGATTGCGATCCGCAGACCGCCTGCCGTCAGGCGCTCGCGGCGGCAGCCGAGATCGCCGACAATCTCGACGAATTGAATCAAGCGCTGCAGCACGACCTGCCGCAGCCGCTGCAGTTCGGCATCGGCATTCACGGCGGCGAAGTCATCGTCGGCGATATCGGCTATCGCGACCACATGGTGTTCACCGCACTCGGCGATCCCGTCAATGTCGCCGCGCGCCTGCAGGACATGACCAAGAGCCTGTCCTGTGCGGCGGTTGTATCGGAAGATATCTTTCTCAGTGCCGGGATCGACGCCGGCGCGCTGGCGCCGCTGGATTTGCCGGTACGCGGCCGCAACGCGCCGATCATGGTGCGCACCGTTGCCGATCCGCGGCTGCTGCGATCGCTGGCCTCAGGCGAAGCGACACCCGCCTGATCGCCCGTGTCGGTGCGTTGCGGCAACATGTCCGTACTACATATCGGGCGCGGCCAGCCGCTGCGTCAAACCGCCCGGGGGCGCGACCAAACTACGCGACCGATTTCCAAGTGGCGCGAAATTCGCGATTGCCGCCCACCCTTTGTGCTGTCAAGCTGTGCTGCCCGCGCGTAAGCTGCACGGGTCGGATCGACCAAATGGGCGGGGATAGGTCATTCCGTTCGTGCATGAGAGCCCGCGGAGACGACGTGATGCCTAAAGGTACTGTGAAGTGGTTCAACGCGACCAAGGGCTACGGCTTCATTCAGCCGGCGAATGGTGGCAAGGACGTTTTCGTGCATATCTCTGCGGTTCAGAAGGCGGGTCTGCAGTCGCTCAATGAAGGCCAGACGATCGAGTTCGAGGAAGTCGCCAATCGCGGCAAGACCTCGGCCGAAGATCTCAAGGTCTGATCGGTCCGGGATTTAAACCGAGAGTGAGACCGCGACAGCGTGGTCGGGATCGCTGGCCACGCTGGCCGGCTGGCACATCATCGATCACTCCATGATCGCGAACGACATTCGGCGAGGCAGCTCGCGGAAGCCTGCTTCGCGCAGATTCTCTTGTGCGCGTGTCGAACTCGTTGGCCGCCAAGTCGCCTAAGTGTAGCGCGGCGAATTATATCGCTTCATGCTCAGGCTGCTCGGTATCAATACGATCCGGCGCCCGGCGGCGCGTCAGTTTTCCTTCGCCCATTGCGTGACCGGCATGACGGCCGGCGGCTGCGCATAAGCTTGCGTCCACATATCCACCGTCCAGTCGATCCCCGACGCGCTTTCGCGGAGCACCGCGGTGTTGTGCGGCGTCTGCAGCACCAGCGCATTGCCGCGATAATGCGGATTGCCGACGCTGTGGTGCTTGAACATGCCCCAGTCCTGCATGATCAGCAGCAGGCTGGTGACGTTGCGCGTCGTATCCCAGCAATCGAAATTGTGCTTGTCATCGAAATAGCGGAAGTCAGCATTGGCAATGCGCTTGTCGGTGCCGAGCACCGGGCCGATGCGGCGGTCCCACCAGATCACGGCCTTTTGCACGGCGGCGCGTTCCGCCACGGCAGATGCCTTGCCGGCCTGCATGATCTTGCCCAGCGCCGCGCGGTCGGCGGTGGTGAAGTCGAAGATATGACGGCGCCGGCACACGAAGCCGTAGCAGACCGTCATCGAGCCGGCGTTCGGCGGATAGATCGAGACCGATGTATAAAGTTCGGCGACCTCGCGGGACATCTCGATGGCGCCAGCCGGCGAAGCTTGTATCAGCCCGAACAGAGCGAGCGCCGCCAGCGCCCCGCGTTGAAAATTCCGAAACGGCATCGTTGTATCAGGCCCCCGCAAAGCACTCACGGAAACTAGCCGAGCGCAGGTTTGATGCCAAGCGCCGGCGTCTAGCGCATGGCGCGCTGCGACACCTGCCAACGCCGAGCGCATGGCGGCTCAGCGTCCCGTTTCCGGCCGTTGCATCCCTCCCGCAAGATGGGTCAAATGCGCAGCCGGAATCATGGCGGAATTAAATTCCGCACGCCGGCACAACAACAAAAGCTGCGGGAGTGACGTAATGGAAGACGGTTTGTTCAAGGGGCTGAAGGTTCTGGATTGCGCGAGCTTCATCGCAGCACCGGCCGCTGCGACCGTACTGTCCGATTTCGGCGCCGACGTCATCAAGATCGAGCCGCCCGGCGCCGGCGATCCCTATCGCAACCTGCCCAACCTGCCCGGTTATCCCAAGAGCGAGCACAATTATGCGTGGATGATGGAGAGCCGCAACAAGCGCAGCCTGGCGCTCGATCTTGCGAAGCCCGAAGGCCGCGAGGTTCTCTACAAGCTGATCGCCGAAGCCGATGTCTTCATCACCAATTTCCCGCCGCCGGTGCGCAAGCGCCTGAAGATCGCCTATGACGATGTCGTCGCTCTCAATGACAGGCTGATCTATGCCTGCTTCACCGGCTATGGCGACAAGGGGGCCGAGGCCGACAAGCCGGGCTTCGACTCCACGGCCTGGTGGGCGCGATCCGGCATGATGGATCTGGTGCGCGCGGACGAGGACACGGTGCCGGCGCGGTCGGTGGCCGGCATGGGAGATCATCCCTGCGCCATGGCACTGTACGGCGCCATCGTCACCGCGCTCTACAAGCGCGAGAAGACCGGCAAGGGCTGCCAGGTCAAATCGAATCTGATGGCCAATGGCGTGTGGTCGTCCAGCGTGCTGGCGCAGGCGAAACTATGCGGCGCGACATTCGAGAAGCGCCGCGGTCGTCATGAGGCGCTCAATGCGGTGACCAATCACTACAAGTGCCGCGATGGCCGCTGGATCATGCTGTCGCTGCTGGCCGAAGACAAGATGTGGCCGGCCTTTACCAAATGCATCGAGCGCGAGGAATTGCGTGACGATCCGCGCTTCATCACCAAACCGGACCGCCACGCCAATTCGCTGGCGCTGATCGAGATCCTCGACGAGGTGTTCGCCCAGCGCGACTTCGCCGACTGGCGCAAGCGTCTCGACGGCAACGGCCTGGTGTTTGGCTTTGTCGGCATTCTCGACGACATTCCGCACGATCAGCAGATGAAGGACAACGACGTGCTGGTGCCGTTCGAGAATTCGGACATCCTCACCATCAACAGCCCGATCTGGGTCGGCGGCGAGACCAAGCGCAAGCCGCGCCTGCCGCCCTCGCTCGGCCAGCACAGCGACGAAATCCTGCGCGCCATGGGCTATGACGATCACCAGATCGAGGGCCTCCGGGCCGCAGGCGCGGTGCAGTAGTTCCAACCTCTCCCCGCTTGCGGGGAGAGGTCGCCTTTCACATGCGCAGCATGTGGAAGGAGGGTGAGGGGGACTCTCCACCAACTCCGAATGCGCGGAGAGTCCCCCTCATCCGACCCGAACTTGCTTCGCAAGCTTCGGGCCACCTTCTCCCCGCAAGCGGGGCGAAGGTATCTACCGCGCCAGCAACCATCCAAAAAATCCAAGTCCCAGCAGCGCTGCGACGATGATGGCCCAGACGCTAAGACGGACGGCGCTGCCGGCCTGCCTGGCGCTTTCGTTGTCGGCGATGACGGCGTCGCGCTGCTTGATGTCTTTGTCGGTCTCGTTCATCGCCCTCACCCGTCATTTCACGAAACACATGCCGATGCGCGACGCCGCAGCGCTGCTCACCGGCTGGCAGCTCAATCCCTCGGCGCAGGTCCAGGATGCGAAGCTCGCATCGGCCTTCGCCGATCCGTCGCGACGATAGCAGGTCGCGCCCCAGCCATCGAGCAGCGACGTGCCGGCCAGTTCCCGACTCCCACGCGCCTGCGGCCGATCGGAAAATCCGCGCGAAAAATCAGGCGCCTTGCCATCGCGCATCGCCATGACGATGGCGCGACGACGCGGCTGATCGCCCATGAAATGCGGCGAGGCCGGCACGACGCCCTGCACGACCTGGGCGCTCGACGTATCCGCGCCCGTAAAATGAAAGCCGCCGATGCCGCGAATCTGGTGACATCCGCCGCATGTCACGTCATTCAGCCGCCGCGCGAACCCATCGGGAGAGCGGATATTCTCCAGCGCGCCGAACTGCGCCACCGCCTGCTCCAGCGCGGTGACGACATCGCGCGTAGTGAACACGCCCGGCCCTTTGCCTTGTCCTTTGTCATCGGCGATCAAGCCGAAGGTCGGCTGCAAGGCCGAGGGTGCGAAACCCACCGGCGTCGCGGCGAGCGAGGCGGTGGCGAGAAACCGCTCGGGGATCA
>SDZE01000254.1 GCA_004173095.1 Bradyrhizobiaceae bacterium | reverse complement strand
GTACAAGAAGCTGACGCGCTAAAGGGAAACCGCAAGATGGCTGACTGGAGCGCGCAGCAATATCTGAAATTCGAGGACGAGCGGACCCGCCCGGCGCGGGATCTGCTCGCGCAGGTGCCACTGGGCGATGCGCGAAAAGTCGTCGATATCGGCTGCGGACCCGGTAACTCGACGGAGCTTCTGGTCCAGCGTTGGCCCAACGCGGCCGTGATCGGCGTGGATACGTCAGCCGACATGCTCCGTCAGGCGCGCGAGCGTTTGCCCGCGCAGACCTTCATCGAGGCCAATATCGCCCATTGGGTGCCCCCGGCTGGCAGTGATGTGCTGTTCGCCAATGCGGTGTTCCAGTGGGTGCCCGATCACATCAAGCAATTGAAGCGACTGGCTACCGGCTTGCCGCCGGGCGGCGTGCTGGCCGTGCAGATGCCGGACAATCTCGATGAGCCCAGTCACATCCTGATGCGCGATGTGGCCTATATGCAGCCCTGGCGCGAGAAGCTGTCCAAGGCAGCCGAACTGCGTGACTCCCTACCAAAGCCGGGTGACTACTATGATGCGCTGCAGCCGATCTGCACGCGCGTCGAGATCTGGCACACCATTTACAATCATGCGCTGGCCGATGCGTCGGCGATCGTGGAATGGGTCAAGGGGACCGGCCTGCGCCCGTTTCTCGATCCGCTGGAGGGGCCCGACCGCAAGGCCTATCTCGCCGAATATACCGCGCGCATCGCGGCGACGTATCGGCCTCATGCCGATGGCAAGGTGCTGCTACGCTTTCCGCGAATCTTCATCGTGGCCGTGAAGTAGTGTCGATGCGGCCAGTTGCCGCGCGGTATGACATCATGGCGTCCGGAACTGCACGCTATAAGGGCGCATTGCAGACCGCATTGATATTTCCCGACAAGAGATCCCATACATGTCCATGACGCCTGAAACGCCTTTACCTCCCAAGGCATTGCGCAAGGGAATGCGACCGGTCCCGGCGCTGATCTTCGGATCGCGATGGCTACAATTGCCGCTTTATATCGGGCTGATCATCGCGCAATGCGTCTATGTGGTCCTGTTCCTGAAAGAACTCTGGCACCTTATTACGCATTCATTCGACTTCAGCGAGCAGCAGATTATGCTTGTTGTGCTGGGTCTGATCGACGTGGTGATGATCTCGAACCTGCTGGTCATGGTGATCGTCGGCGGTTACGAGACCTTCGTGTCGCGGCTCAATCTGAACGGCCATCCCGACGAGCCGGAATGGCTCAGCCACGTCAATGCCAGCGTGCTGAAGATCAAGTTGGCGATGGCGATCATCGGCATCTCTTCGATCCATCTGCTGCGCACCTTCATCGAAGCCGGCAATCTCGGCTCTACCACGGCTCGGACGACAAACTATACTTCGGAAGGCGTGATGTGGCAGACCATCATCCACATCGTGTTCATCCTGTCGGCGGTCGGCATCGCCTATGTGGATAAATTGTCGAACAGCGGTGAAGCACACGGCAACGGCCATGGCAGGCACGGCCACAAAGCCGATCACGGAACGAGTGCGCATTGACGGGGCGGGGTAGGCGAACAGTTTGGCGATCTCTACTCTGCAGCCTGTTGGTCGGATTCCTTCTGCCCGTCTCGAAGGCCGCGCCTGCCGCCGACGCCGCCTTCACAAGCTTCGTCGCCTCCCTCTGGCCCGAGGCGCAGAAGGCCGGCGTGTCGCGGACCACGTTCGACAACGCGACACGCGGCCTCGAGCCCGACTATAAACTCCCCGATCTCCTTCTTCCCGGTCGTCCGGCGACGGGCGCGCCGTCGCAAGCGGAATTCGTGCAGGTGCCCGCCGACTATCTGAAGGAAGCCAGCATTGCCCGGCTGGCCGCCGAGGGTCGTCGTTTGTACGACCGGCACCGTTCGACGCTACAGGCGATTGAGCAGCAAACAGGGGTGCCCGGCGCCATCATTCTGGCGATCTGGGGCCGCGAAACCGATTACGGCCGCCATCGTCTCCCTTATGACGGCATTCGCACGCTGGCGACGCAGGCTTATGTGGGGCGCCGCAAGGAGCAGTATCGCGGCGAATTCATTGCGGCCCTGAAGCTGATCGAGAGCGGCGTGGTCTCGCGCCAGGATCTCCGTGTGTCATGGGGCGGCGCCACCGGCCTGACGCAATTTCTGCCCGCCGAACTCGAAAAGCACGGCGTCGATTTCGATGGCGACGGCAAGGTGGATATCTGGAAATCGGTACCCGATGCGCTGGCCTCGGCGGCCCAGCAACTCGTGAACAAGGGCTGGCAGCGCGGTCTGCGCTGGGCTTACGAGGTGCGCGCGCCGGCCAATGCCGATTGCACCATAGGCGTGCCGGAAGTGACTCGCCCGATCGGCGAATGGCTTCGTGCGGGCTTCACCCCGGCGCGCGGCGAGCGCGTGAGCGCTGCGGAGCAGGCGCAGCCGGCGTCGCTGTTGCAGCCTGAAGGCAGTTATGGGCCGGCCTTCCTGACGACGAAGAACTACTTCGTGATCAAGGAATACAATTTCTCCGATCTCTATGTGTTGTTCGTCGGCCATGTCGCCGATCGCATCGCCGGCGGCCAGCCTTTTGCGACGCCGTGGTCGGCGACCGGGCAATTGCGCAGCACCGATGTGGAGGCCATGCAGCGTCGCCTGACGTCGCTTGGTCTCTATAGCGACAAGGTGGACGGCAAGGCAGGCATGAAGACCCGCGCAGCGCTCGGCGCGTTTCAGAAGTCGGCAAGGCTGAAGGTCGATTGCTGGCCAAGCGAGACCGTGTTGCGTGCGATGAATACGCGGTAGCTCCAGCGCTTTGCGATAGGCGTCGATCAGCTACTGGGAAATGAAAAGCCCGGCCGCGTGAACGGCCGGGCTTTCATATCGAAACTGCGTAGCTGCGATTAGTCGCAAACCTCGACCGGACGGTAGCGCCAGACGCCGCGATAGTCGTCCCAGACGCGCTGGCGAACCGTGCGGCAGGCCGGCTCGACGTACACCGGGGCAGGAGCATAGCCATAACCGTAGGCCGGGGCAGGACGGCTGGCAGCGATAGCGCCGCCCAGCAGGGCACCGCCGATCAGGCCGCCGGCAACGCCGGCCGCGATACGGCCGCCGTCGGCCTTGGCAGCGGGTGCCGCGGCAACCAGGGAAGCCGCAACCGTCGCGGCGGCAACCAGCGCAGAAAGTGTCTTCTTCATCTCAAGTCTCCCAAGAAGGCGCCACAAGCGGCGCGCGTTTAAATATCTCGCGGCTCCAAACTGACAGCCACTCAAACGGCTAACCGTCAATCCAGCGTAAACACTCACGTAGGAGTGACCCGAAAAAGCGGTTTTTTCGCGCCACATCAAGCCCTGCATTTCGCATTCGATGGGGTTGATCGTAACTCATCGATCAGAATCGAAGTGCGAACTCACCAACGCCCGATCAGCCGCAAACCCGAACGCGGCGGAAACGCCAGCCATAGCCATCCCAGAAACGCTGGCGCTGCCAGAAGCAGTCGCCGTAGTAGCCGGGCCCCGCGACATAGGCCGGACGGCCATAATAGCCGTAACCCGGGCCGTAGTAACCAGAACCTGACGCGATGGCGCCGCCGAGCAGCGCGCCGCCGATGAGCCCGGCTGCGACGCCGGCTCCCCCGCCATGATGATGCCAATGCTGAGCGCTTGCGGTGGTCGGGACAGCCGCAATGGCCAGCGTGGCAGCGGCGGCAATAGCCAACAGGGTCTTCTTCATGACATCACCTTTTCCCTTCGACGCCTATCAAGTAGCGTCGTTTGAACGCAAAAGTTTCATATCCGACTTGAATGATCAATGAACGGCAACGAACCGATTCCGCCTTGAATTCATGTCCGGAAACAATTGGACGCGCGAAAGGACGCCGAGGTTCAAAGGACGGGATTGGGCCGGTTGCCTCACTGCGTCTGACTGATCGGGCCCAACGCGGGCTCGCTCTGTTTTTTAGAGTCATTCCAGATTTCCGCTGCGTCCTCAGCAGTTTGGAATAGCTTCAAGGTGCTCGTTTTGGCTTTGCATCCGTGCTGCAGCTTGAATATCCAAGCTGCAGTCTGACCTTCAAAGCGTGCGCGCGGCTGATGATCGTTTGTTCCTGTAACGTTTTTACCGACCATGACATCCGCAAGGCCGTGTCAGGCGCGCGGCCGCCTCGGACGCCGGGTCAGGTTTACGGCTGCTTGGGCTGCAGTGCTCAATGCGGGCGTTGCGCCCGAACCATCAAGAAGATCATGGACGAAGCGCTGGGCGCCTGCGCACGGTCGTGCTGTTCGGGATGCCCGCATACGGCCGCTGCGGCTGCCGGTGGCTCGGATGGCGCAGCCCCGGTCGAGCTGATCGCTCCCGCGGTGGTCGGCGTCGCCGCCTGAAGGCTGAAATCTTTTGCAAAGTTATGGACTTACGGTTTCTCGCCGTCACCCGTGCGAGAGGGGTTGTTCTTCGTCGCAAACCGATTTAGAAAGATTCTAAATACAGGTTCGGGCCATCATTGGTGTGGCCCCGCATTAGGAGAGTGCCATGAAAGGCGACCCGAAGGTCATCGATTATCTCAACAAGGGTCTGCGCAGCGAGCTGACGGCCATCAGCCAGTATTGGCTGCATTTCCGGCTGTTGAACCATTGGGGCCTGCTGGAAATGGCCAAGATGTGGCGCAAGGAGTCCATCGAAGAGATGGTCCATGCCGACCGCTTTACCGACCGCATCCTGTTCCTGGATGGCTTTCCGAACATGCAGGTGCTGGACCCGTTGAAGATCGGCCAGAACGTCAAGGAAATCATCGAGTGCGATCTGGCTGCCGAAATCGGCGCGCGTACGCTGTATCAGGAAGCAGCTACCTACTGCCGCAGCGTCGGTGACTATGTCTCGAAGGATCTGTTCGAGGCCCTAATGAAGGACGAGGAAGGTCACATCGACTTCCTCGAAACACAGCTCGACCTGATCGAGCGGATCGGCATCGAACTGTACACCCAGAAGCACATGGGCGCTTTGGAAGGCAAGCACTGAGCCCGATCGTCTCCGGAGACTGCCCGGCGTCTCTAGTAGATGCCGGGTAAGCTCGCCCGTCCCGGATCGAGCGCGGCCGGCGCTGGCATGTCGCAATTGGCGAAGGCCGCCCGGATCGCGGTCCATGCCCCGGTCACCGGATATTCGACGGCGGTTCGGCCGCCGTCGATGGATCTCACCCGCACATACAGAGTCTGCGCCTTTTCCAGTTCGGCGACGAATGTGGCGATGGCATCGCGGTCTTCGATGACGATGACCCGGTTGTTGCGCAGCACCCGCACCTCGACCCCCTCATGACCGGGCAGATCGTCGAACCGATAGCCCAGGACCGTGTTCGCGCGGGTCCCGATCCTGAAATCGAAGGCGAAACGAACCAGCGGCATTTTGCGCTCGAGGCATGTGAGCAGCATCGAGGACACGCGCGGATATTCGACATTACTGTTGGAGGCCTGCGCATAGACGAAAGCATTCGGCAATTCGGCGCCGCTTACCCGATCGATCTGATGCGCGATCCACCAGTCATGGACCCGGGTTTCGCCTCGCTCGGTCACGAATGGATCGCGCGCGCACCCGCCCAAGGTGACGCCTGCAACCAACATCAACGCAACGCCCTTCACGCACGCGCTCCTCCGACCGCATGAATATGCAACTTAAAGATGCTTTTTGCAAGGTAGGTTGTGGCGCTCTTGTTTTTTTTTGAGGGGCGGCGGTGGCAGCAGGCGCTTACAGGACTTTCCGATAGGCGACTTCGACTTCGCTCTGGGTCATCGGCGTGTCACCATTGGGCTTGGTGTCGGCTTTGATTTGGTCGAACACGATCTCCGAGATGGACGGCATCACGTCGCGTTTGACCTGCACATCCGGCGACCACAGATTCGAACGCATCAATGCCTTGCCGCAATGGAAATAGGCTTCGGTCACGGTGATACAGAGGACGGCGCGCGGCGGCTTGCCAAACTCTTCCATGGTAGCCATGAGTTCCGGATTCTGTGACAACGTCGCGATGCCGCTGACGCGCAGCGTGTCGTCGATGCCGGGCACGAAGAAGATCAGCTGCACATGGCCGCTGCCGTTCAGCACGTTCTGAAACGTGTCGACGCGATTGTTGCCGGGGCGATCCGGCAGCCGCAATTCGGTGGGGGAGGCGATCTGCACGAAGCCGACGCCTCCGCCGCGCGGCGACGCATCCACGGTGCCGTCCGGGCCGGATGAGGCCAGCACGCAGAACGGCGATAGTGAGATGAACTTGCTCGAATGCTGATCGAGGGTCGGGCGCGCCTTGGCGACCACGCGCGGATGAGGAGTGGGGTAGGTGTCACGCAGCCGTTCGGCGGTCAAATCGGTCACGTCGAGTCTCCCGTGCATTGCAGCGCAAAACTAACACGCATGCTCGGTGAGGCAATATTGCGAAGAGACGACTGGCTGTAACATGGGAAGCGACAGGTCGCTCGTAGCCTGCGTGGTCAGCTTGGGTGAGCTGATCTGCGCTTCGGCCAATCGATCACTCCGCTGCAGAACAAGGCGCCCCAGATGATCACCGGCTGCAGGGCCAGGCGTGGCCCGTGATACCACCAGCTATTGCCGATCACCGGCATCTCTATGCCGTCGACGGCGTGCTTAAAATTGGCCGGCCAGACGCATAGCGCATAGAGTGCCAGCGCGACGCC
>SDZE01000286.1 GCA_004173095.1 Bradyrhizobiaceae bacterium | reverse complement strand
TCCATCGGCTCGAACAGTTTGGCGATGTCGTCCGTGCTGAGCAGGGCGTTGACCCGCGGATCGGCGGTCAGCACTTCGCGCAGATGCATCTTGCCGGCGACGGCCTTCTTGCTCGCGGCCTCCACCAGATGGTGCGCATCACTCTTGCCGAGCTTTTCAGCCAGCGCAAATGTCACAGCCTCGGCCATGATCAACCCATGCGCGGTGTCGAGATTGCTGCGCATCCGCGCGGCGTCGACTTCGAGTCCCTCTGCGATATCGACGATGGCGGCGAGGGCGCCCGACGTCACCAGCAGCAGCATCGGCAGCGTCGGCCATTCGGCATGCCAGGGGCCGGCGCTGCGCTCGTGGTCCTGCACCTGGGCGGCGAATATCGTGGCGGCGAGGTTCGGCGCCATGGTGGCGGCGCCGAGCGCGGCCGCCGAGGCCACCGGATTGCGCTTGTGCGGCATCGTCGATGAGCCGCCGCGGCCTTCGCCGGAGGGCTCGAAGGCTTCGCCGACATCGGTCTGCATCATCAGCGAGACGTCGCGGGCGATCTTGCCGCAGGTGCCGGAGAGGATCGCCAACACCGAGGCGACCTCGGCGATGCGGTCGCGATGGGTATGCCAGGGGGCATCCGGCAGCGGCAGGTCGATCTCCCCCGCCAGCCGCTCCGCCACGGCGAGCCCGTGATCGCCCAGCGCCGCCAGTGTCCCGGCGGCGCCGCCGAACTGCAGCGCGAGGCCTTCGGCGCGCAACCGTGCGAGGCGCCGGCGCGAGCGATGCAGGGCGGATGCATATTCCGCCAGCTTGAGGCCGAACGGCATCGGCAATGCATGTTGCAGCCAGGTCCGCGCCACCACCGCGGTGTTGCGATGGGTGCGGGCGAGACCGGCGAAACCGGCGATCGCGCGGTCGCAGTCGGCGAGCAACGCATCGATCGCAGCGCGCAGCCCCAGCATGGTCGCGCTGTCGATGACATCCTGGCTGGTCGCGCCCCAATGCACATAGCGGGCGGCGTCGGCATCGGTCGTCGCCACACGGGCGGTGAGTGCCTTGACCAGCGGGATCGCGAGATTGCCCGAACGGGTGGCGGCTTCCGCCAATGCGGTGGCGTCATACAGATCGCTCCGACACGCTGCCGCGATGGCCTGAACGGCGTCGGCGGGAATCACCCCGGCGGCTGCCTCAGCCCGTGCCAGCCCGGCCTCAAAGTCGAGCATATGTTGCAGGATCGTCGCGTCGTCGCAGATCGCGCGCATCGCAGCGCTCGACAATAGCGGCGCCAGAAGGGGGGACAGGGCTGTGCTCATTCGGCCGGACCCTAGCCATATCCGATGGAGTCTCCAAGAGGCCGAACAGGCCAGCCAAGGCCCGCCGATGCATGGCTGCTGCACCGCGGCAGCCGCGGCACCAGCGGCCTGCCGTCTTTCTTTTGTGCCATCCGTGCGTTACTTGGGATCGGACCACCTTCAACACCCGAGACGTTCAGGAGACACCCCATGGCCATGACGATGAGTGGCGAAGTGCAATTGGCGGCATCCCGCGACGTCGTGTGGGAGAAGCTGAACGATCCCGCGGTGCTGAAATCCTGCATCCCCGGCTGCGAAGAGCTCGAAACCACCGAGGATGGCGGCTTTCGCGCCACCGCCAAAATCAAGGTCGGTCCGGTGTCGGCCCGCTTCAAGGGCAAGGTCACGCTCAGCGATCTCGATCCGCCGAACGGCTACAAGATCTCCGGCGAGGGCGAGGGCGGCGTCGCCGGATTCGCCAAGGGCGGTGCCGCCGTGGCACTGACGGACAAGGATGGCGGCACGCTGCTGACCTACAATGTCGAAGCGCAGATCGGCGGCAAGCTCGCCCAGCTCGGCCAGCGCCTGATCAACGGCTCTGCCAAGAAGATCGCCGACGAGTTCTTCAACAATTTTGCCAAAGCCGTGCAGGGCTGATTCTCGGCAAAGCTGATTCTCCGTGTCCCGGGCGCGCTGCGGTATTCGTGATGCCGCCGTCGCAGAACCGGGACCGCACGACGCTCCGGCATCTGTGACGGTTCGGTTCTGCGACGCAGCACAAGAGCGCTGCATTGCGCCCGGGACGAGATCTCCTGCGATCACACAGTCTTGAACTCTGCATCAAATGCAGCGCCCGCCGCCGCCACGCGCGGTTGCCGATGACAAACTTCGTCCATATGATGCGTTTGGAACGGTTTTAAGAACCGCGCTGCCGCAATGGCATGCGCGGATGACAGAGAGTGCATATGGCAAAAGTCTCGATGATCGTGAACGGCAATCCCGTCGCCAAGAATATCGATCCGCGCACCCTGCTGGTGCAATTCCTGCGCGAAGAGCTACGACTGACCGGCACCCATGTCGGCTGCGATACGTCGCAGTGCGGCGCCTGTGTCGTGCATCTCGACGGCAAGGCGGTGAAGGCCTGCACCACGCTAGCCGTGATGGCCGATGGCCATGAAGTGAAAACGATCGAAGGTCTTGCCGCCGACGGCGCGCCGCTGCATCCGATGCAGGAAGCTTTTCGCGAGCATCATGGGCTGCAGTGCGGGTTCTGCACGCCGGGCATGATCATGACCGCCATCGATCTCGTCCACCGCAAGGGCCACGATCTCGAAGACCACGTGATCCGCGAAGAACTCGAAGGCAATCTGTGCCGCTGCACCGGTTATCAGAACATCGTGGCGTCGATCGCCGCCGGAGCGAAGGCGATGGAAAACTCCGATCTCGCCTGACGTCCAACGATAATCGCGAAGCGCGCCCCCAGGATCGTTCGAGGATTTCCCATGTACGAATTCAAATATCATCGCCCGTCCACCGTGCGGCAGGCGGCCAATCTGCTGGCCAAGAACGAAGACGCCAAACTGATCGCCGGCGGCCATACGCTGGTGCCTGTGATGAAGCAGCGCCTTGCAGCGCCGCCGCATCTCGTTGATCTCTCCCATGTCGAGGGCATCGACGGCATCGAGCTGAAGGGGCGCGCGCTGGTGATCGGTGCGCTCGCCAAGCATGCGGATGTCGCGAATTCCGCGACCGTTGCCGAAGCGATCCCGGCGCTGGCCGAACTCGCTGCGCTGATCGGCGACCCCGCCGTCCGCCACAAGGGCACCATCGGCGGCTCGCTCGCGAATAACGATCCGACCGCGGATTATCCAGCCGCCGTGATGGCGATGGGCGCCACCATCGTCACCAACAAGCGCAAGTTGAAGCCGGAAGAATTCTTCCAGGGCCTGTTCACCACCGCGCTGGAGCCGGATGAGATCATCACCAAGGTCTCGTTTCCGCTGCCGAAGAAGGCGGCCTATCAGAAATTCCGCAACCAGGCTTCGCGCTATGCGCTGGTAGGGGTGTTCGTGGCACGATTGCCCTCGGGCGTGCGCGTCACCGTGACCGGCGCCGGCTCGGACGGCGTCTTCCGTGTCGCGGCATTCGAGGAGGCGCTGCAGAAGCGGTTCTCGTCGAAGGCGCTAGATGGGCTGTCGGTGTCGGCGGATGGCCTCAACAGCGATCTTCACGGCAGCGCCGAGTATCGTGCGCATCTGATCGGCGTGCTGGCCAAGCGCGCCGTCGATCACGCCAACAGCCGGGCCTGATCGTTCAGGTTCGCAATTTCTGGATTGGATAAGAGATGACGGCAGCATCGGCGCTTCCCACATCCGTCGATGGAATGCTCGATCTGTTCACGGCGCGCGGCTATTTCGCCGACCGATCGCTGGCGACGGTGACTTATCTGGCACTGCGGATGGGCCGACCGCTGTTTCTCGAAGGCGAGGCCGGCGTCGGCAAGACCGAGATCGCAAAGGTGCTGTCGGCGGCGCTTGGCCGCAAGCTGATCCGCCTGCAATGCTACGAAGGCCTCGACGTGTCGTCGGCGGTTTATGAGTGGAACAGCGCAGCGCAGATGATCGCGATCCGTCTCGCGGAAGCTGCCGGCGACAGCGACCGCGACCAGTTGACTAGCGATATCTTCGCCGATCGTTATCTGATCAAGCGGCCGCTGCTGCAGGCCCTGGAGCCGGACATCAACGGCGCGCCGGTGCTGCTGATCGACGAACTGGACCGCGCCGATGAAGCTTTCGAGGCGTATCTGCTCGAAATCCTGTCTGACTTCCAGGTCACGATTCCCGAGCTCGGCTCGGTCAAGGCACCGTCGCCGCCGATCGTCATCATCACCTCGAATCGCACCCGAGAGATCCACGACGCGCTGAAGCGGCGCTGCCTGTATCACTGGGTCGATTATCCCGCGGCCGATCGCGAACTCGCCATCGTCAAGTCGCGCGTGCCCGGCATCTCGGCGAAACTGTCGGAGCAGGTGGTGGCGTTCGTGCAAAACCTGCGTGATCAGGATTTCTACAAATCGCCGGGCGTCGCCGAGACCATCGACTGGGCGACGGCGCTGACCGAACTGGATGCGCGCTCGCTGACGCCGCAGATGGTCGGCGACACGCTGGGCGCGCTGCTGAAGTATCAGGACGACATCCAGCGCATGCAGGGCGATATGCTCGCGAGGACGATCAAGGAAGCCAGTGATAGGTAGCCCGCGCAGCCACAAGCTCCACGTCTCCCTCTCCCGCTTGCGGGGGAGGGCCGGGGTGGGGGTGCCCCACGCTCAACTGCTTCCGCCTCATTCTCGCCTCACCGATTCTCCGGCGCTTGCGTCTTTCCCCCACCCCAACCCTCCCCCGCAAGCGGGAGAGCGGGCGATCGCATCGGCGGCCTGAATCATGCCCATCGATCACCTCAATCCCCCCACCGGGCAGATGGCCGACAATGTGATCGGTTTTGCCCGCGCGCTCCGTAAAGCAGGTCTCCCCGTCGGCCCGGGTGCTGCGATCGACGCGCTGCATGCGCTGCAGACGATCGAGATCGGCAAACGCGCCGATGTGTATGCGACGCTGCAGGCGATCTTCGTCAAGCGCCACGAGCACATGCTGGTCTTCCAGCAGGCCTTCGATCTTTTCTTCCGCGCCGAAGAGGACTGGAAGCAGATGCTCGATTCGGTGCCGCTGCCGGACGATGCCAGGCGCAAGCCGCCGCCGGCCTCGCGCCGCGTGCAGGAAGCGATGGCGCAGCCGGCCAAAGGCGAAGAGCGCGAGGCACCCCAGGAGCAGGAGATCAAGCTCTCGGTGTCCGACCGCGAGATCCTGCAGAAGAAGGACTTTGCGCAGATGAGCGCGGCGGAGATCGCGGAAGTCACCCGCGCCATCGCCACGATGCGGCTGCCGCAGGCCGAGTTGCGGACCCGCCGCACCGAGCCCGATCGACGCGGTGCCAAACTCGATCTGCGCCGCACATTGCGGGCGTCGCTGCGCACCGGCGGCGATATCGTCGATATCCGCCGTCTCGGGCTGATCGACAAGCCGGCGCCGATCGTGGCGTTGCTCGATATTTCCGGCTCGATGAGCGAGTATACGCGGCTGTTTCTGCACTTTCTCCACGCGGTCACCGATGCGCGCAAGCGCGTCTCGGTGTTCCTGTTCGGCACCCGTCTCACCAATGTCACCCGCGCTTTGCGGGCGCGCGATCCCGATGAAGCGCTGGCGTCATGTTCGGCATCGGTGCAGGACTGGGCTGGCGGCACCCGCATTTCGGCTTCGCTGCATAATTTTAACAAGCTGTGGGGGCGTCGCGTGCTCGGGCAGGGCGCCATCGTCCTGCTGATCTCAGACGGCCTCGAACGCGAGGCGGATTCGCAACTCGCCTTCGAGATGGACCGTCTGCACCGCTCGTGCCGGCGGTTGATCTGGCTCAATCCGTTGTTGCGCTTCGACGGCTTCGAGCCGAAGGCGCAGGGCATCAAAATGATGCTGCCTCACGTTGACGAATTCCGTCCGGTACATAATTTGAGTTCGATCGATGGGCTGATCAAGGCGCTGTCCGCGCCGGCATCCGGCCATCACCGTCCGCAGGTCCGCCCCGCCGCCTAATGAGGAGAGTCTGATGCTCAATCGCGAAGAAGACATCCTGCAGGCCGCCGAGGCCTGGCAAAAGGCCGGCCATGGCGTCGCACTGGCGACGGTGGTGGAGACCTGGGGCTCGGCACCGCGCCCGGCCGGCTCCAATCTCGTCATCAATGACGACGGCACGTTTCTCGGCTCGGTGTCCGGCGGTTGCGTCGAAGGCGCCGTGGTCACCGAGGCACTCGACGTGATCGAGAGCGGCAAGCCGAAACTGCTGGAATTCGGCGTCGCCGACGAGACGGCGTGGAATGTCGGCCTGTCCTGCGGCGGCACCATCCGCGTCTTTGTCGAGAAAGTAGGCTGAGCCGTGAAAACCGAGACCTTGGCGTTGCTCAATGATGAGCGCGCCGCGCGCCGCCCCGTCATCGTCGTCACCGATATTGCCAACGGCGACCAACGGCTGGTGAAGGCCGCTGATTTCGCGGCCGATCCGTTGCATGCCGAACTCGACAAGCAGCTCCGCATGGGCAAGAGCGCGATGGTCGAGGTGGATGGCCAGAAGTGGTTTCTGAATGTCTACGCACCGACGGCTAAACTCGTGATCGTCGGTGCCGTCCATATCAGCCAGGCGCTGGCGCCGCTGGCGCGCTCGCTCGATTACGACGTCACAGTGGTCGATCCGCGCACCGCCTTTGCAAGTCCGGAGCGCTTTCCCGATGTGAAGCTGATCGCGGAATGGCCGGATGAAGCACTGCCGCCGCTCGGCATCGATCGCTGGACCGCCTTCGTCGCCGTGACCCATGATCCCAAGAT
>SDZE01000257.1 GCA_004173095.1 Bradyrhizobiaceae bacterium | reverse complement strand
TGCGTGCAGTCAAAGGGGGAAGGGCGCCTGTGGCAATTTACCCCGGCATAGTGCTACGGGATGCAAATGGCGCCCCTGATGCCCATATCCAGCAAGTGCTGGCGGGGCAGGCAGACCTCGCTTGGGCAAACCCTGCGCGATGAACAATCGTGCGGGGTTATTGAGGCGCGGTCTCTGATTGCTTGCCGGAGGCGGATGTCAGATGGATCGCCGTCAACAGTGTGCCGATGATCAGAAGCAGCAGATAGATCTTCATGTTTACCCCCAACGCGCGTCTGACAATCGTGGTTTGCAAACGCTGAAAGTCTCTGTCGGTTCAATGACAGGCGCGTGATAAAACTTGGTTAAGATCGAGGTAACTCTGAATGAGCGAATCCAGTTGGAAAGCGGCACTCTTGGGCCTGTTGCCTGCACGTTTCCGCCGCCCCACATCCGTGGTCCCGGTGGTGCGTCTGTCCGGCACCATTGGTGCGGTGACGCCGCTACGGCCTGGCATGTCGCTCGCCAGCGTCGGCAAATTGCTCGACAAGGCGTTTGCGACAAAGAGTGCGAAAGCCGTGGCGCTGGTGATCAATTCGCCCGGCGGCTCGCCTGTGCAATCACGGCAAATTTATCTGCGCATCCGCCAGCTCGCCGCGGAAAAGAAACTGCCGGTCTTCGTCTTCGTCGAGGATGTCGCGGCGTCCGGCGGATACATGATCGCATGCGCCGGCGATGAGATTTTCGTCGATCCGTCGTCGATCGTCGGCTCCATCGGCGTGGTCGGCGGAACTTTCGGCTTTCAGGAATTGATCCGGAAGATCGGCGTCGAGCGCAGGCTCTATACGGCGGGCGAGCACAAGGCGACGCTCGATCCGTTTCTGCCGGAAAACCCCGACGATGTCGCGCGCCTGAAATCGCTTCAGCGCGAGATCCACGCGATCTTCATCGGACTGGTGAAGGAGAGCCGCGGTGCGCGTCTGAAAGGCCCGGACGACGAGCTGTTCACGGGGGCCTATTGGGCCGGCGAAAAGTCGGTCGCGTTCGGCCTGGTCGATGCCATCGGCGATCTCCGCTCGGTGCTGCGTGCCCGCTATGGCAATGAGGTCAAGATGCCGGTCATCGCGGCGCCGACCGGGATGCTGTCGAGCCTGCTCGGCCGCAAATCCGGCGGTGCGCAACTCGAACTCGGCGGGCTTGCCGAACTGCCCGACCAGATCGTGACGACGCTGGAGACCCGGGCCCTGTGGTCGCGCTACGGGTTTTGATTGCGAATTGGATCGGCCTGAGCGAGATTGTGGAAAGAGGGGCTCACCATGAGCAAGGACACTAAAATGCCGCCGCTGGTCGCTGTTGCAGGTGCGCTTGGAAGCGCTGCCGTGGTTCGTTGGGCCTATCGCACGGTCAAGCGGGTCAATC